>NZ_DASRXP010000608.1:0-8345 GCF_035687465.1 Kribbella sp. | reverse complement strand
GGTTCTGAGCGGTATTGCATCTGATCCGGCTTACGGCACATGCGCATCACTGGCGAATCCGCAGGTCGCGGCCACTTCGGTGATGTCAGGTCCACTGCGATTCGACCTCCAGACCTGGCGGTCCGTAACCGATTCAACGATGTTGCGTTGAATGCATCATGGGTCAGGCGGTGGATCTACCAGGAGCGGCGCATCTGGTGCTGGCAGATGGGGTCGTGCATCTTGATCCCGCCACGGCGGTGTTCGAGGCGATGCTGGAGGGCTGGGCGCGGCAGCAGCGGACCCGGTTTCTGAACGTGGAGGGAACGATCAAGCCGCGTTTGGCGCTGGTGCGGCGGTTCGCTGAGTTCACCAACGACTATCCGTGGCAGTGGCGCCCGGAGGATGTCGAGGCTTTCATCGACTGGCTGCGCAGGCGCCGACCACAGTTTGCGGTGTCGACGGGACGGAACTACCAAAACGGGTTGCGGCTGTTCTGCGACTACGTCACCGATGCCCGCTACGGCTGGCCGGTGAAATGCCTGGAGCATTTCGGCGAGATCCCGACGCAGATCCTGCACGAGTGGAACACCGTCACCCACAGCAGCGAGTACGAAGGCAGCCCGGGTCGGCGGCCCCTGACCTATGACGAGGTCCAGGCTCTGTTCGATGCGGCGGACGGCCGGGTGGAGGAGATCCGGTCACGGCGCCGGAAAGGAGCACTGGCTGCCATGCGGGACGCGGCGATCCTCAAGACCGTGTATGCCTACGGGCTGCGCCGTCAGGAAGCCACGATGCTCGATCTGGCTGATCTGCGGCATGCTCCGAGGGCTCCTGATTTCGGGCGGTTCGGTGCCTTGTTCGTCCGCTATGGCAAGGCGTCGAAGGGTGGTGCACCGAAGCGGCGGACCGTGCTGACGGTGCCGGAATTCGATTGGGTGGTTGAGGTGCTGGATCGGTACGTGGCCGAGGTTCGTCCGTTGTTCTCGCCGGGTCAGCATCCGGCGTTGTGGGTGACGGAGAAGCGCGGCCGGATTTCGCGGCGCCGACTCGATGAGGCTTTCGAGACTGTGCGTGCCAGCGCCGGGCTGCCCGCTGAGCTCGACCTGCATTGCCTGCGGCATTCCTACGTCACGCACCTGATCGAGTTCGACTACCCGGAGCGGTTCGTCCAAGACCAGGCCGGTCACCAGTACGCCTCGACCACCGCCATCTACTCAGGCGTGTCCGACGACTACCGCAACCGGCTGATCCAAAGAGCATTGAAGTCTCGTCATGCGGATCTGTGGGAGGCGGGGTCGTGATCAAGAAGATGGGGATCCACTGGAAGTTGCGCCAACTGATGGCGGCACGCGATCTGTTCCAGACCACCGGTCTGGTGCCGCTGCTGGCAGAGCGCGGCATCCACCTGTCCCGGGAGCAAGTGTTCCGGCTGGTAACGCAGCCTCCGCAACGCCTGTCCATGGACACCCTCGCGGCATTGTGTGATGTCTTCGACTGTTCCCCGAACGACCTGATCGAAATCGACGTCGTCAACGCCGAGGTCCGGAAAACCGTCGGCGAATCGGGACCGGCGCCGGCGGTCCGCCGAACCACGATCCGCCGGCCCGATCTGTCGTGACCGGTCGGCCATTCGATCTACAGGCGGCAAAGGCGCGGGTGATCGACCGGCTCAAGGACAATTTCCCGGCGCTCACCGATCGGCAGGTCTCCGACGCGCTGGACACCGCGCGCTGTGTCACGCTGCGGCCGTTGAAAGCGCTGGACCAGCATCTGGTCGAGCACCCGCAGGCGCTGCTCATCTCGTCGTCGCACGTTCCCGTCGCGCTGGTCCGGCTCGCGCACGCGCTCCATGACCAGGGACTGCTCTACGTCGTGTTGCCGCCGTGTGCAGGGTGCCGCGTTCCCAAGCCGAGGTTGCCGTCGGTGGACGGGGCGGGCCGCCGGCTCTGTGAGCAGTGTGCCCACGCCCGCGTCAGCCCTCAGCCTTGCGCATGGTGCGGCAGGCTGGACCGGATCTGCGCCCGCCGCGCGGAGGGTGGAATCTGCAGCCGCTGCTACCAGGCCGACCCCGCGCGGTACGAAACATGCGCGTCGTGTGACCGCAGCCGCCGGCCTGCTCGCCGGCTTCCCGACGGCTCAGCACTGTGCCAAGCCTGCATGCCCAGACCGGCATACGCGTGCTCGACCTGTGGTGTCACTAGCCCAGCCCACGCCATCACGAGCCAGGGACCTGTCTGCGAAACCTGCTACCGCAGGCCCGAACGCCCCTGCGGCGGCTGCGGCCGGGTCGCCCGGATCCACCACCGCGCCACCACGGGCAGCCCGGACCTGTGCGGTGGCTGTTATGCCGGCGTCGACGCGGCGTGCACGGTGTGCGGCCGGACCCGGCCGTGCCGCCGCCGCCGCAGCACCGGCGAACTCGTCTGCCGCAGCTGCCGGCCGCTCCACCTGCGGCTGTGCGGGTTCTGCGGCCAGCTCGGCCAAACGCGCGCCGTCTGGCCGGCCGGTCCGGTCTGCAGACGCTGTTACCAGACCATTCGCTCCCTGCCCGCGTCGTGCGCGGACTGCGCGACGCGCCATGTCCTGATCGGCAAGAACCGGGCGGGCGACCCGATCTGCGGGCCGTGCGCAGGGGTGGACACCGACTACATGTGCCGTACCTGTGGGCAGCCCGGAGACCTCTACGTCGAAGGCATGTGTCACCGCTGCGTCCTGAAGGAACGGCTCGCCGATCTGCTCGCCGGCCCCGATGGCAACGTGGACCTGCGCCTGGAACCGTTGCGCCGCGCGCTCGAGGCGGTCCCTGCTCCGCGCTCCACACTCACCTGGCTGAGTCGATGCCCCGCCGCGCAGCTACTCATCGAGCTCGCCGCCCAGCCCGACCTCATCAGCCACGAGTTCCTCGACCAGACTCCGCACGTCCAGGCCGCCCATTACCTGCGCGGACTTCTGGTGCGCACAGGGATCCTGGCCGAACGCGAGGAGCACCTCGAACGAATCGGGCCCTGGGTCGACCGGCTCTTGACCGAGCAGCCAGACCACGCGCGTCTCATCCGGCCTTTCACGCATTGGTACCTGCTGCCGCGGGCACGCAGACGGGCACGACGGCGACGCTCCACCTCCTACTCGGCGCAGACCCCCCGGGCCCAGATCCTTGCTGCGCTGGAGTTCCTCGACTGGGTCCAGGAACAAGGCACCACGCTGGATGGCGTCGGCCAAGACGACATCGACCGGTGGCTCACCACCGGGCCACCGCGCCGGTATGCCGTCGCCTCGTTCCTCAACTGGGCCGCCCGGCACCACCTAGCCGCCTCGATCAGCGTCCCTTGGCGACGCGTCAAGGGCCCCGGACGGTTCCTCGACGACGACCAGCACACCGACCAGCTCCAGCGGTGCATTCGCGACACCGCGCTACCGCTGGATGTCCGGGTCGCCGGTGCACTGGTACTGCTGTTCGGCGTCTCCTTGCCAGCGATCGCCGGTCTCACCATCGACGACATCGACGAACGCGGTGGCGATCTCTACCTGAGGCTCGGCGACAAGCCCGTCCAGCTGCCACCCAGACTGGCCGAGCTGGTCCGGCAACTGCTGGCCCAGCAACGCGACCCGTCCGCTGTCAGTTGCGCGACCGGACCGACCCGGTTCCTGTTCCCCGGCATGATCGCCGGCAGACCAATCAACCCCATCTCGTTCGCCGGCAAGCTCAGCCACTACGGCATCGCAGCGTCAGCTGCACGCAACACCGCCCGCAGAGCGCTGGCAGCAGACCTGCCCGCTGCAGTGATGGCCGACCTTGTGGACATGAGCATCGACACCGCTGTGCACTGGGTCCGCCAAGCCAAGACCGACTGGACAAGCTACATCGCCGAACGAGGCCGGGCTGGTGCACCTGAACACTCGACACCTCCGTAGCCGGGCCCAGACAGGAGCACTGCCAGCCGCCGCCGAGGCGCTCTACGGCTGGCGGCTTGGTGGTGCTGGACTCTGTTCGCGCTCGGGCTCTGGGCCGGTGGCTTGTTGTGGTCGGCCGGGCATGGCCACGGCGGTGAGCGCGGCGCTGAGCAGCGCGATCGCGCCCGCGGCGACAAGGACCAGCGTCATGCCGTGCACGTAGGCGTCGCGGGCGCTGGCGGCCAGGGTCGGATCGCCGAGCCGGGCGGCGAGGGCGAGCGCGCCGGCGATGGAGTCGGTCGCAGCCGGGATCTGCTCGGGGTTCAGTCCGGTGGTGGGAAGCCGGTCGGTATAGCCCTGGGCCAGGAGACTGCCCAAGAGCGCGACGCCGAGGGCGCCGCCGGTCTGTCGCAGCGTCATGGTGATGGCGGTGCCGGCGCCGGACTGCTCCGGCGGCAGCGCCCCGAGGACGGCGTCCATGGCGGGTGCCAGCGCCAGCCCGATGCCGAGGCCGGCGACGGCGAGCCAGCTCGCGACGAATCCATACGGCGAGCTGGTCTGGGTGAAGGCGCCGGCGCTGAGCCCGGCGGCGAGGACCAGCAGGCCAAGGGCGACGGGGATCCGGTAGCGGGTGCGGGCGGCGAGCCGTTCCCCGGCCGGGGCGCCGACCACGAGGCCACCGATCAGCGGCAGGAGCCGGACCCCGGTGCCGAGGGCGTCGTGGCCGGCGACGAGTTGCAGGTACTGCGGTACGACGAACAGCAGCCCGAGCAGGCCGAAGGTGACCAGGACACCGGCGATGCTGCCCCACAGGAACTGGGGCCGGGTGAAGAGATGCAGGTCGATCATCGGCTGCGGCGTGCGCAGCTCCCACCAGGCGAACACGCCGAGCAGCAGCGCGCCCAGAACTACACCGGCCAGGACGACGGGGTCGGACCAGCCACGACCGGGGGCCTCGATGACCCCATAGACGAGGGCGACCAACCCGGTGGTGGACAGCAAGGCACCGAGGAGGTCGGGGCGCCGTGGCGCGGGATCGCGTGACTCGGGCAGCAAGACCGCGATCGCGGCGATGCCGATCAGCGCGATCGGCACGTTGATCAAGAAGATGGAGCCCCACCAGAAGTGTTCCAGCAGGTAGCCGCCGATGATCGGGCCGAGTGGGATCCCGACCCCGAGGCCCATCACCAGCAGCGACACAGCCTTGCCCCGTTCGGCCGGGCCGAACAAGACGGCCAGTACCGCGAAGGCGACCGGCATGATGATCGCGGCGCCGATGCCCATCACGGCGCGGGCAGCGATCACCAGCCCGGCGGTGTCGGCCCAGGCGGCGGCCGCCGACGCGACCCCGAACAGGACGAGGCCGGCCAGGATGAGCCGTTTGCGGCCGTACCGGTCACCGAGCGCGCCGCAGGTCAGCATCAGCCCGGCCAGCACGAGCACGTAGGCGTTGACCATCCATTGCAGCCCGTCGGTCCCGACGGACAGCTCGGTCGCGATGGTGGGCAGCGCGACGTTCATGATGGTGATGTCGAACCCGAGCGTGAGGACGCCCAGGCCAAGGGCGGCCAGCGCCCACCAGCGCCGCGGGTCCTGGTCCTGCTGTGGCTGCGTCATGGCGAATCTCCAAGTGGGGTTAGTCGGTGAGTCCGAGGCGTTGGTGTGCTCGCCACCAGATACCTTCCTTAGCAACTACATTCACCGTTGTCAGCGGCATTCGACGATCAATGATCCTGACGCTATCATCGGCCCATGGCGATGACAACGGCGAACACTCCGGCGGCGGCCAGCCTTCTGCGGGGCGCGGCCCTGTTCCACGGGTTGGCGGACCGGACCCGGCTTTCGATCGTGGCCCAGCTGGTAAACGGCGAGCGGCGGGTGGTCGACCTGACCGGTGCGCTGGGGCTGGCGCAGGGCACCGTGTCGGGGCATCTGGCGTGCCTGCGGGACTGCGGCCTGGTGGTCGGCCGACCCGAGGGGCGGCAGATGTTCTACTCGCTCGCCCACCCGGAGCTGATGGATCTGCTCGCCGCGGCCGAGCAACTGCTCGCGCTCACCGGGGACGCGGTCGAGCTGTGCCCCAACTACGGCTGTCGCACTGACGCCGGCACCGAGTCGGCGCCGTCGCAGAAGAAGGGCAGCGCGAAGTGACTGACGCCTGCGGCTGCAGCGACGACGAGCCCCGCGACGAAGAGCTGGAGGAAAAAGAGCCCGAACGGTTCTGGGAGGTCAGCGAGCTGCGCTTCGCCGCCGCTGCCGGGGTGTCCCTGCTGGCCGGGTTCATCGCCGACCTGCAAGACGCACCCGCATCAGTGGTGACCGGTCTGAACGCGGTTGCGCTGCTGATCGGTGCGTGGACGTTCGTGCCGGGAACACTGCGCCGGTTGGCCAAGGGCAAGATCGGTGTCGGAACGCTGATGACGATCGCCGCGGTCGGCGCGGTGATCCTCGGCGAGGTTGCCGAAGCGGCGATGCTCGCGTTCTTGTACTCGATCAGTGAAGGGCTGGAAGAGTACGCCGTCGCCCGCACCCGCCGCGGCCTGCGCGCGCTGCTGTCACTCGTACCAACCGAGGCGACCGTGCTGCGCGACGGCCAACAGGTCACCGTGGAACCGGCCCAACTGGCCGTTGATGACCTGCTGCTGGTCCGCCCCGGGGAGCGGATCGCGACCGACGGCGTGATCCGCGCCGGCCGGTCCGCGCTCGACGTGTCCGCACTGACCGGTGAATCGCTGCCGGTCGAAAGCGGCGTCGGCGACACCGCCTACGCCGGGTCGATCAACGGCACCGGCGTCCTCGAGGTCGAGGTGACCACCACCGCGGAGGACAACTCACTGGCCCGGATCGTCAAGATCGTCGAAGCCGAACAGTCCCGCAAGGGCGACGCGCAACGCCTCGCCGACCGGATCGCGAAACCCCTGGTGCCCGGCATCATGATCCTCGCCACCGCCATCGCGGTGGCCGGGAGCCTGCTCGACGACCCGCGCACCTGGATCGAACGCGCCCTGGTCGTCCTGGTCGCCGCATCACCCTGCGCGCTGGCCATCTCCGTGCCGGTCACCGTCGTCGCAGCGATCGGCGCGGCCAGCCGCATCGGCGCCCTGGTCAAGGGCGGCGCCGCGCTGGAGGCCCTCGGCAGGATCCGCGCGGTCGCGCTGGACAAGACCGGCACCCTGACCCGCAACCAGCCCGCCGTGGTCGACGTCGCCACCACCGGCGGCCACACCCGCGACCAGGTCCTCGATGTCGCGGCCGCACTGGAAGCGCAAAGCGAGCACCCCCTCGCCCGGGCCATCCTCGCAGCGGCCCCCGAGCACAGCCCGGCGACCGGCGTCGAGGCCGTCACCGGCGCCGGGTTGACCGGCATCGTCGACGGGCGCGCGGCGCGGCTCGGCCGGCCGGGCTGGATCACCGCCGGAGTACTCGCCGACCGGGTCACTGAGATGCAGGAGGCCGGAGCGACCGCCGTCCTGGTCGAGCACGACGACCAGCTGATCGGCGCGATCGCGGTCCGCGACGACCTGCGCCCCGAAGCGGTCGAAGTGGTGGCCCGGCTCCGCGCCGACGGCTACCAGGTCGCGATGCTCACCGGCGACAACCACCGCACCGCGGCCGCGCTGGCCACCCAGGCCGGCATCGGTGACGTGCACGCCGACCTGCGCCCCGAAGACAAGTCGACGATCATCGCCCAGATGCGGGAAACCTCGCCGACCGCGATGGTCGGCGACGGCGTCAACGACGCCCCCGCCCTGGCCACCGCCGACGTCGGTATCGCAATGGGGGCCATGGGCACCGATGTCGCGATCGAAACGGCCGACGTCGCACTGATGGGCGAAGACCTGCGACACCTGCCGCAGACCATGGCCCACGCGCGCCGGTCCCGGGCGATCATGCTGCAAAACGTCGGCCTGTCACTCGGCCTGATCGCGGTGCTGATTCCGTTGGCGGCGTTCGGGGTGCTGGGGCTGGCGGCGGTGGTGCTGGTGCACGAGCTCGCCGAGATCGTCGTCATCGGCAACGGTGTCCGCGCCGGCCGCACCAGGCCTTTGCCCGCCGTGGCGGCCCACCGGCCGGTCGATCAACCCGCGACCACCGCCGCCGCGGAGCTGACCCGATGAGCGGCACGAGCCGTCCCGACCGGTCAGGCGCAGCCTCGCCGGCGGCGCGGCGCCGCCGGAGCGTGTTCGTCCTGGCCGCAGCCCTGGCGGCGGTCGACCTGACCGCCAAGGCGCTGGCGCACAACAACGGCGTCGCCTTCAGCCTCGGCAACGCCCTGCCGTCCGCGGTTGTGATCGGCTTCACCGCCGTGGTGACGATCGGCCTGTTGGTCTATGCCTGGCGGGCCACGCCGCGGGTCGGCCGCTGGGCCGGGGTGGCCGGCGCACTGGCCAACCTCCTCGACCGCGCCCCCGACGGCGTCGTCACCGACTACCTGCACACCGGCTGGTGGCCCACCTTCAACCGGCCGACGC
>NZ_DASRXP010000607.1:0-18640 GCF_035687465.1 Kribbella sp. | reverse complement strand
TGCTAGTCGTGGTGAGGTGAGTCAAGGGCGCTTCGCGGCCCTTCGGGCTCGAACGAGTTCGACCCTTGACACACCTCACCGCGACCAGGGAAGGACGCAGCTACGCCCGGAGCCGCTGAGAAGTACGGCCACAATTCAGGGAATTGCGTCGGGGGGTGCCGCTCGGGTAGTCCGCTGGGGGTGGCAGACGGCATCCCTCGGGCCGACCGGGGCGAATGCGGCCGGCAGGACGAAGGCCCGGACCTCCACCACTCAGCAACCTCCCGCCGGTGCCCCCGCCGGAGCGGCTCCACGCCTGCGCCGACGCCCGGCCGGGAGATTCCGGTGCCTGGCGGGAAGGTTACTGAGTGCTGGACGTCCGGGCACCCCCTGCCGAACCACCTAGCGGAACGAACACACCACCAGGCGGACCAACCGGTGAACCACCCGGCCGATAGCCGGCTGTCCGGCCGATGCCGCCCTACAGACCGGCATCGGTCCAACGTGCCGGCATCCGACCGGACGGGCCTACCGATAGCGGGTTGTTGGACCGATAGCGCCCAGTAGACCGGTATCGGTCCCACAAGCCGGCAGCCGGCGGAACCGCGCCACTGCTCGACGCAAGGCCGACCGCCCGGCCCCATCCAGACCTACAGAACCCGCCGATCCCACCCGGGAAACCGGTTACTGGGCAGGGTTCTGCCGAGTTCTGTAGGTCCGGGTGGGGCCGCCCCCCGGAAACCCACGATTGAGCGTCGGCTCACCCCCCGCTCGGTGTGGTTACCGCACGGTGTGGTGGTTAGCCCACTGTCAGAACAGTGGGCGAACCCCACCAGAAGGAGTTATCCCCCCGCTTCTACACCGAACCACCCGGGCGAACGGAATCTCCTGGATGCAGCTCACACGTCAGCGCGGATCCGCGTAGCTGCGTCCTTCCCTGGCCGAGGTGCTGGGTGTCAAGGGTCGAACTTGTTCGAGCCCGAAGGGCCGCGAAGCGCCCTTGATACCCAGCACCTCGGCTAGCACACTCCCGCAGCGGAGACCGCGCAACCACACTGCCAATGCCCCGGGCAACCACATCACCAATGCACCCGTCGCAACCACATCACCAATGCAGCGACGCAACCACGGTCGTCGACCGACCTGCGATATGAACCCAGCCGTACATCTGCCAGCAGCAACTACCAGCTGCGGTGTCCGACGAACCCGATGGGTGGACGGCTTGCGGGTACGTCGAAACCTCGAGCAGCTGATCAGGCGCCGGGGTGCTGCCCTATCGAGCACGAGGTTCGGTCCTGGGGTGGCGCCAACGGGGCTGTTGCCGTGGGCATCGGTTTCGTAGGGTCCGGCCATGACATCGGGGAGGCCTACGGTTTCGTGGTCTGTACCGAGGGCCGCTCCACGACTCCTTGTCCGGCGGTCATCGAGGCGAAACTAACTGTTCAGTTGAAAAGGTGGGGGTCAGCGTGTTGTCTGGGTCGAAACGATCTGGAGGAACACCTGATGGAAATCGGTTTGCAGATCCCTGACTTCACCTGGCCGAACGGGGCGCCCGCGCTCGGGCCCGAACTAGCGGCCGTCGCGAGCACGGCGGACAAGGCCGGCTTCGGCTACCTCGCGGTGATGGATCACTTCTTCCAGATCCGCGGGGTCGGTCCGGCGGATCACGACATGCTCGAGGCCTACACCACCCTGGGTTTCCTGGCCGCGCACACCGAGCGGGCGAAGCTCTTCACCCTGGTCACCGGGGTGCACTACCGCGAGCCCGGCCTGCTCGCCAAGGCGGTGACCACGCTCGACGTGCTGTCCGGTGGGCGCGCGATCGTCGGCATCGGCGCCGGCTGGAACGAGGACGAGTCGCGCGGGCTCGGCTTCCCGTTCCCGCCCGTCACCGAGCGGTTCGAGCGTCTCGAGGAGACGATCAACTACCTGCTGCAGATGTGGTCCGATGACGACGGGCCGTTCGAGGGCAAGCACTACCAGGCAGAGCGGTTGCTGAACGTCCCGCAGGTGCTGTCCAAGCCGCACCCGCCGATCATGGTCGGCGGTGGTGGTGAGAAGAAGACCTTGCGCCTCGTCGCGAAGTACGCGCAGTCCTGCAACCTCTTCAACACCCCTGAGCTCGAGCACAAGCTCGAGGTGCTCAAGCAGCACTGCGAGACAGAGGGCCGCGACTACGACGAGATCACCAAGACCGTCTACCAGATCCTCGACACCGGTGAGAACGGCGAGAAGACCGCGCAACTGATCGACGAACTCGGCCGGCTGCACAACCTCGGTTTCGCCGTCGCCATCGGCGCCGCACCCCGGATGCCGCAGCTCGACGTCCTGGAGCGGATCGGCGCCGACGTCATCCCCGTCGCAGCGAAGTTCTGACGGCGCCGACCACTCAACCGGCAATGATGGTCACCCGGCGATGACGGCGGCTCCGAGGCGGCCGCCGTCCACGTCGAGGACGGTGCCGTGGACGAATGCGGCCTCGTCGCTCGCGAGGTAGACCGCTGCGTGGGCGACTGCTTCCGGTGCGCCGATCGCGCCGTACGGCGTGCCGGCCATCATCGCGGCGGCCGGATGGTTCAGGTCGGTGTGGACTACGCCGGGGGAGATGGCGTTGACCCGCACTCCGGATGAGCCGAACTCGGCCGCCCACGCCCGCGTCAGGGTCTCGAGTGCGCCCTTGCTCGCGGCGTACACGGCGCCGATCGGGATCCCGAGCCGGGCCACCCACGAGCCGAGGTTGACGATCGCGCCGCCACCGGCCGCCACCATCGCCGGGGCGATCGCCGCGGTCAGGAAGTACGGCGACTTCACGTTCACCGCGTACACCTGGTCGAAGGTCTCCTCGTCGGTCTCCGTCGTCAGGCCGCCGTCGATCGCGCCGGCGTTGTTCACCAGTACGTCGATCCGTCCGCCGAGCAGGCGGGTGGCTTCCTCGGCCAGGTTGTTCGCGGCGGCCTTGGAACCGTCCAGGTCGACCGCGACGAAATCCGCCTGGCCGCCGGCGGCACGGATCTCCGCCACCACCTCGTCGCCGCGCTCCTTGTTGCGCCCCGCGACCACGACCTGAGCTCCCTGTGCCGCGAAGCCGACCGCGATCGCCCGGCCGATGTTGCTGGTGGCTCCGGTGACCAGAGCCTTCTTGCCCGCCAACCGCATAGCTGTTGCTCCTCGATGCTTGAAGAATGGACTGTCTAGTCCAAAGTAGCATTAAGAATGGACCGCTCGGTCCAGGAGGCCGATGATCCCGGAGCGCTAGGCTGCAGGGTATGGAGCGAGTGCTGACGGTCAAAGGTGCGGCGACCCGGCAACGGATCGTCGAGGGCGCCGCGCTGCTGATTCGCGAGCAGGGCGTGTCGAAGGTCGGGCTGGACGACATCCGTGCGGCCACCTCGACCAGCAAGAGCCAGCTGTTCCACTACTTCCCGGATGGCAAGGCCGACTTGATGCTGGCGGTCGCGAAGTACGAGGCAGGGCAGGTGATCGCCGAGCAGATGCCGATGCTGGGTGACCTGACCAGTTGGCGGAAGTGGCAGGCCTGGCGGCGCCGGGTGATCCAGATCTACGACGCGCAGCGGCAGAGCTGTCCGTTGTCCGCGTTGACGGCGCAGCTCGGGATGGCCGATCCGGCGACCCGGGAGATCGTGAAGAACCTGCTGGACGACTGGCACGGCTATCTCGCGTCAGGCGTCCAGGCGCTGAAAGCCTCCGGTGAGATCGACGGGGGAGTCGACGTGAACAAGGCGGCCACCTCGGTGCTGACCGCGGTCACGGGGGGCGCAGGCATGCTCCAGGCGACCGACCGGATCAGCTACCTGGAGGTTGCCCTGGCGGAAGCACTCGAGGGTATGCGCCGCCCGCGCCAACGGGTCTCAGCAGCCTGAGGCTACGGACGCTTTCCTTCCCGCCACTCGCGTTCGAACGGGAGGCGCCAGGCGCGGGGGGCGATCAGTTGGTGGATCGCGTTGGGTCCCCAGGTGCCCGGCGCGTACGGCTTGACCGGTGGCGGGTCCTCCAGGAGCAGGGTGGAGTTCTCCCAGAGGGACTCGATGCCTTCGGCTGTGGTGAAGAGGGTGTGGTCGCCGCGCATCGCGTCCAGGATCAGCCGCTCGTACGCCTCCAGCACGTCACCGGCCGACTCCGTCTCCTGCGTGGAGAACTGCATCGACAGCTTCTCCAGCCGCATCCCCGGACCGGGCCGCTTGCCGTAGAACGACAGCGAAACTCGTGACGAGTCCGCCAGGTCGAACGTCAGGTGGTCCGGGCCCTGCGACCCGACTCCGGATCCCGCCGGGAACATCGTCTTCGGCGCTTCCTTGAAGGCGATCGAGATGATCCGCATCCCCTCGGCCATCCGCTTGCCGGTGCGCAGGTAGAACGGCACGCCGGCCCAGCGCCAGTTGTCGATCCCGACCTTCATCGCGATGAACGTCTCGGTGTCCGAGTCCGGTGCGACCCCGTCCTCGGTGCGGTACCCGCCGTACTGGCCCCGTACCACGTCCTCGGGCTGGATCGGCAACATCGAGCGGAAGACCTTGTTCTTCTCCTCCGAGATGGCCCGGGGTTCCAGCGCGGTCGGTGGTTCCATCGCGACGAACGCGAGCACCTGCAGGACGTGCGTGACCACCATGTCCTTGAAGGCGCCGGTGGGTTCGTAGAAGGTGGCCCGCTGGTCCAGCCCGAGCGACTCCGGGATGTCGATCTGGATGTGGTCGATGAAGTTGCGGTTCCAGATCGGCTCGAACAGCCCGTTCGCGAACCGGAAGGCGAGGATGTTCTGCGCCGCCTCCTTGCCGAGGAAGTGGTCGATCCGGAAGATCTGCGCCTCGTCGAACGTCTCGTGCACGAAGTCGTTCAGCTCGATCGCGCTCTCCAGGTCGTCGCCGAACGGCTTCTCCATCACCACCCGGGAGCGCTCCACCAGGCCGGCGTCGCGCAGCATCGCGATCACTGATCGTGCCGCCTTCGGAGGCACCGACAGGTAGTGCAACCGCTGCACGTCGGGACCGAGCAGCGACTCCGCGTTCTTCACCACCTCGGCGAGTGCGGCCGGCCCGGCGGTGCTGGACACGTACTCGAGCCGGTCGGCGAACTGCGTCCACTCCTCGTCGGTGATCTTGTGCGTGCCGTAGGTGTCGATCGCGGTCCTCGCCCGGGCCCGGAAGTCCTCGGTGCTGAGTTCCTCCGTCGCAGTACCGACGATCCGTACGTCGGGCGCGAACCTCGACTGCTGCAGATACGCCAGACCGGGCAGGAGCTTCCGTTTGGCCAGATCACCGGTCGCCCCGAACAGCACGATCACGTGCGGCGCGAGCGGTTCCAGGTCCCGCCGCGACGGTCGCGCGCCGGGAGCGGGGTAGGCGATCGTCTGGGTACGGTCAGGCATGCTCGGTCCTCCCACGAAAGACAGCCGCGATCACGGCAACTCAGTGTAGGCAGGCGGCGAACTTCTACGGTGGGAGTGTCTGTTTCGGGCGGAGTCGTTCGTCGGTGGGGCAGAAGCGTGTCGAGGAGGAGCCTGTGAAGTACCTGTTGATGATCTGTGGGGACGAGACGGCCGCGGAGTACGCCGATGCCGGGTGTGACGGGTGGTCCGAGGAGATGACGGCCCGGGGCGTGATCCAGGGCGGAGCGGGTTTGCAGCCGCCGCACGAGGCGACCACGGTGCGGGTGCGGGACGACAACCTGCTGCTCACCGACGGGCCGTTCGCGGAGACCAAGGAGCAGATCGGCGGGTTCGTCCTGATCGACTGCGCGGACCTGGACGAGGCGATCGAGATCGCGGCGAAACACCCCGCGGCGGCGTACGGGACGATCGAGATCCGTCCGCTGTGGCAGCCGTAGCCGACCAGGTCGCCAAAGCATTCCGGGAGGAGTGGGGTCAACTGGTGGCGACCCTGATCCGGCTGACCGGTGACTGGGAGGTCGCCGAGGAGTGCGCCCAGGACGCGTTCGCGCTGGCGTTGCAGCGCTGGCCGCAGGACGGCGTACCGGATAAGCCCGGCGCCTGGCTGACCACCACCGCGCGCAATCGTGCGATCGACTGGCTGCGCCGCGAGGCGGTCGGCGCGGCCAAACTGCGGGAGGTGGCGGCCATGACGGACGAAGCGGAACCAGTCGGCGACGACGGCGGCGTACCGGATGATCGGCTGCGGTTGATGTTCACCTGCTGCCACCCGGCGCTGGCGATGGAGGTGCGGGTGGCGTTGACGTTGCGCACGCTGGCCGGGTTGAGCACGGCCGAGATCGCCCGGGCGTTCCTGGTGACCGAGCCGACGATGTCGAAGCGGCTGACCAGGGCCAAGCAGAAGATCATGCACGCGGGCATTCCGTACCGGGTGCCGCCGGCTCACCTGCTGCCGGAGCGGACGCCCGCAGTACTGGCTGTGCTCTATCTGTTGTTCAACGAGGGGTACTCCGCCACGGCTGGAGCCGACCTGATTCGCAGTGGGCTCAGCGGTGAGGCGATTCGGCTGGCGCGGCTGCTTGTTCACCTGATGCCCGACGAACCCGAGGCCGGCGGACTGCTTGCGCTGATGTTGTTCCACGATGCCCGGCGGGACTCGCGGACCACGGACGACGGCGAACTGGTCACGCTCGAGGACCAGGACCGGAGCCGCTGGGACAGAGAGCAAGTTGCCGAGGGCACCGTTCTGCTGGACGCCACTTTGCAGCGGGGGAGGCCCGGGCCGTATCAGGTGCAGGCCGCGATCGCGGCCTGTCATGCCACGGCAGCCCGCGCCGAGGACACCGACTGGGTGCAGATCGCGGGCCTCTACCGGCAGCTCGCCCGTTTCCAGCCCACCCCAGTGGTCGCCCTGAACCAGGCCGTGGCGATCGGTATGGCTGACGGCCCCGAGGTCGGCCTGAGGGTCCTTGACGACCTGGCGACCGGCCCACTGGCCGGCTACCACTTGCTGCCGGCAACGAGAGCCGACTTCCTCCGCAGGCTCGGTCGATCGGCCGAAGCGGCGCAGGCCTACCGGGAAGCGATTCAGCTCGCAAGT
The DNA here is from genome assembly GCF_035687465.1 of Kribbella sp. NCBI lineage: Bacteria > Bacillati > Actinomycetota > Actinomycetes > Propionibacteriales > Kribbellaceae > Kribbella > Kribbella sp. The sequence goes on along the minus strand of NZ_DASRXP010000607.1, from coordinate 11,657 downwards.
ACAGATGCCGAGCGACGCTTCCTGCGCCGTCGCCTCGAAGAAGTTTCCTGATCGCTCTCGGCTAACGACTCAAACAGCGGCCGTTCCTCGGTGGGCGACGGGCTTGCTGACTCAAAGCAGGCGGCGGCGGAGCTGGGCGTGTTCGATCGCCGGTGGGGTGGCCTCGTAGTTGTCGGCCGGGTCCAGTTCGGTGCCGGGTGGGACGATCTCGTCGATCCGGTCGAGGATGTCGGCGGTCAGGTCGAGCTCGGCAGCGGGCAACAGGCTGTCAAGTTGCTCCTGGGTGCGCGGGCCGATCAGGACCGACGTCACCGCCGGATGCGCCCGGACGAACGCGATGGCCAGTTGCGGCAGCGTCATCCCGGCCTCGTCGGCGAGCGCGGTGAGCTTCCCGACCGCCGCGGCCTTGGCCTGGCCGGTCGGGCTGGAGATGTCATAGCTGGACGGCCTGGTCGACGCTCGGTGAGATGACGCCAGGTTCGCCCGGCCGGACAACCAGCCGCTGTTCAGCGGGCTGAAGGTGAGAACGCCGAGGTCGTACCGCTGGGCCACCGGGAAGACGGATGCTTCGGGGCGGCGGGTCAGGATCGAGTACATGCACTGCTCGGTCAGGAATCGATGCGTACTCCGGCGCTCGGCGGCCCACTGCGCTTCGACGATGGTCTCCGCCGGGAACATCGACGAACCGAACGCCCGGATCTTCCCTGCCTGGACGAGGTCGGACAGCGCGGACAACGTCTCGCCGACCTCGGTCTCGTGGTCCGGTCGGTGCAGTTGGTAGAGGTCGAGGTGGTCGGTGCCGAGCCGGCGCAGGCTGTTCTCCACGGATCGGGTGATCCACCGGCGGGAGGCGCCGCGCTGGTTGGGGTCCTCACCCATCGGCAGGCCGAACTTGCTCGCCAGTACGACGTCGTCGCGGCGCGCCTTGATCGCAGTACCGACGATCTCCTCGGACTCGCCGGCCGAGTAGACGTCGGCGGTGTCGATCAGGTTGATGCCGGCGTCGAGGGCGCGATGGATGATCCGGACGGAGTCCTCGTGGTCCGGGTTGCCCATCGCGCCGAACATCATCGCGCCGAGGGCGATGTCACTGACCGAGATGCCGGTGGCGCCCAGAATTCTGCGGTGCATGAGATGGTGCCTTTCTGTTGGTCCTTCGATCACAGCACCGCCGGGCACCGGAGCGTGAGCCTGAAGCTGGCGCCGGCTTGCGCGATCCTGCCGACCTGGTGGGTTGACCCCGTGGGCGACACTGGGGGAGTGGATCTGCTCGACGAGCTTCGGACGCTGATCACCCGGCACGCCGTCGGGCAGCGCGGCCCCAGCCGGCGGCTGATCGACGGCGTCCAGGTCAGCCGGGTCGAAGAACCGTCGGGCCCGACTGCCGGAGTGCTGCAGCCATCGGTCACGATCGTTGCCTCGGGCATCAAGCAGACCTTCCTCAACGGTGTCGGCTACGAATATCGGGCCGGGCAGTTCCTGGTCACCTCGTTGGACCTGCCGGTGATCGGCCAGGCACTGAAGGCGAGTCCGGACGAGCCGTTCGTCGTGGTCAGCATCCGGCTCGACCCGATGGAGATCGCGCCGCTGCTGCTCGAGACGCCGGCCCGGCCACCGCAGTACGGCGGTTTGGTGGTCAGCGACGCGACACCCGAGTTGCTGGATCCCGTCGTCCGGCTGCTGCGGATCGTCGACCGGCCCGAGGATGTCCGGGTGCTGGCGGCAGGGATCCGGCGCGAGATCCTGTGGCGTTTGCTCACCGGTGAACAGGGCGCACTGGTCCGCCAGATCGGGCTGGCCGACGGCATGCTCGCTCACATCTCGCGCGCGATCCGCTGGATCCGCCGCCATCACAGCGAGCCGCTCCTGGTGGCAGACCTGGCCGAGCTGGCCGGCATGAGCTCCTCGACCTTCCACCGGCACTTCCGGGCCGCGACCTCGATGACGCCGATCCAGTTCCAGAAGCAGATCCGCATGCAAGAAGCCAGGATCCTGCTCCGGACCCAAGCTCTCACGGCGGCCGAAGTCGCTTACCAGGTTGGCTATACGAGCCCCGCTCACTTCACCCGCACCTACCACCAAGCTTTTGGCCGAACCCCGGGGGAAGACCGAACTCTTCCCTGAGCGAGCACGGAAATTTCATCTCTCAGACGGTGGCAGAGCGTCTCTGAGGTGCTACAACCGGTGAATGCGCAAACTGGGGATCATCTTCGCGGCGGCGCTGACCGCCCTGCTCATTCCGCTTCAGGCCCAAGCTGTCACCGGTTGGAGGATCGTCGGATCCGACAACGCCCGGCCGCTCGACGAAGGCCAAGGACTGGCCACGGTGACTCGGGGTGGCAGTACGGCGTACCGCTACACCGGCACCGCGACCGTTCCTCTCGACCTGTTGCTCGGTGGCTGGAACCACGTCGGCGATCCAGGTGCCGCCGGTGGCTGGTACGTGGAGCCCTATCAGCGTGACGACCGGGGCGCGAAGCTGTTCCGGGTGCAGGCGCCGGACGGCAAGTGGGCCAACTACAAGCACGCACTGGAGTCCTGGGAGGCCAACAACAACAGCTTCGCCGCGGTGTCGCCCGATCTGCGCTGGATGGTGAGCGGCGAGTGGGGAACGATGGACCGGCTGCTGGTGATGCCGATGCCCGGCGTCGCCGCCACCAACCCGGCGCAGAACCTGCCGTACGCCTCGGCGATCCGGCTGAACCACCAGGTCCGCGACATCCAGGGCTGCGACTTCGTCACCGCGACACAACTGCTCTGCGCCTCCGACGACCCCGCCGGAACCCTGTTCGGTACTACGAAGCTACTGCTGCAGGTGGATCTGTCCGGGCCGGTCGGTAGCGCCGATGTCACCGGAACGGTCACGTCACTCGGCCAACTACCGCTGCAGAGCGGCTGCACCGGCGACTTCGAGGTCGAAGGCATCGACTACTACGAGCCGGACGGCACCCTCCGCGTCATCGTGCTGTCCCCGGGCGCCTGCATCGCCCTCGACAGCAAGACCTACCGCTTCCAGCGCTGAGCCCAGCCGCACAAAAGCCCGTGACCAGCTTGGTCACCGGCTTTGTCATCGTGCGCCCCCGGCAGGATTCGAACCTGCGCACCCGCCTCCGGAGGGCGGTGCTCTATCCCCTGAGCTACGGGGGCTCAGGAACGAGCGAAACAGTACCAGGGAATGCGGTAAGGGCCCGAATTGGGGGAGACCCTGAACAGCCCCCGGTTCCCGTGCGCGTCGGGATCGTCAGGTGGGTGGACGACGTCATAGTGGAAGTGAGTCCAACGCTGAAAGGAAATCAGACCTGATGGCTACCACCTTGGTCCGTCCGTCCCACGGTCGCTGGATCGGCGGGGTGTGTGCCGGCCTGGCGCGTCGGTTCGGCATCTCTCCGAACACGATGCGGCTGATCTTCGTGATCAGCTGCATCCTGCCCGGCCCGCAGTTCCTGATCTACATCGTGCTCTGGGTGCTGATGCCGTCCGAGGACTGACGTGAAACCCTGCTCCCTGTGAAGCGGCGCGGGGTGAGTGCGATGACGGTCGCCCTGGTCTGCCTGCTCCCCGTGGTGAGCGGCTGCCAGGTCGGCCCGGCGCCGCCCGGACCCGCGGAGATCCGGTCCGGGCCACCGCCGTGGGACGCGCCGCGCGACGCCGTCTCGTACATCGAGAAGGCGGGCTTCGAGCGGTTGCCCCTCGATTTCAGCGGGCCGATGCCGTACACGGTGAAGCTGTCGGTCACGGTCGACGGGAGCGCAGTACAGATCCCGGCTGGCATCGGCGTGGACCGGGTCCGCGCCGAGCAGGCCGCGGTCCACACCCACACGGCCGACGGCCTCCTGTACGTCGAGGCCAAAACAAAGGCAGAACGCCCCACCCTCGAACAGTTCTTCGAACTCTGGGGCGTCCGGTACGACGCCAAATGCCTCGGCGACGCCTGCTCCACCCTCACAGTCCTGGTCAACGGCAAACTCGCTCCCTGGGACACCAAACTCCCCCGCGAAAGCGTCATCCAGGTATCAGCCACGCACTGACCACGGAAAGTGGCAGGATGCTGGCAGCGCGTTGTACGGCGGGCCTACCTGACCGCCCCGTGAGCGGCTGCCAGAAACGATAGCGTTGATAGCACTGACAGCAGTGGAGGTGGCGGATGGCGGTCGGGGCCGAAGACGAGCCCGAGGACATCCTGGCGAGGTTGCGCGAGAGTGCCGCCGAACTCGGTGGAGTCGATCTGGACATCCCGCCGCGGACCGGCCAGCCCCGGGTGGTGGAGTTCGACGAGTGATCGTCGTACCGGGCTGTGGATGGTGGGTCAAGGGGGTGGGGTGGTGACCATTAGGCTGGGTCGGTGACTCCGGAACAGCTCGCTGAGAAGATCTTGCAGGCCCTGGCTGCGCTCGTCGATGACGGGACCATTGCCGTCGAGGGCGGGTTGCCGCGTGAGCTGAAGGTCGAGCGGCCCAAGAACCCCGAGCACGGGGACTACGCGACCAACGTCGCCATGCAGCTCGGGAAGCGGTCGAGCCTGGGGAATCCGCGCCAGCTCGCGGAGTTGCTCGCCGCCAAGTTGCAGGACGACGAGGCCGTTACGGCCGTGGAGATCGCCGGCCCGGGGTTCATCAACATCCGGGTGGCGGCCGATGCCCAGGGCAAGATTGCCGCGGCGATCCTGGACGCCGGAGCGGAGTACGGGGGTAGTGACTCGCTCAAGGGACAGGCGATCAACCTCGAGTTCATCTCGGCCAACCCGACCGGTCCGCTGCACCTCGGGCACACCCGCTGGGCCGCCGTCGGCGACGCGCTGGCCCGGGTGCTGGCCAAGGCCGGCGCGGTGGTGACCCGGGAGTTCTACGTGAACGACCGCGGTGCCCAGATGGACAAGTTCGGCGCCTCGCTGAAGGCGGCTGCGCACGGCCAGCCGATCCCCGAGGACGGCTACCACGGCGAGTACATCAACGACCTGGCCGCGCAGATCGTCGCCGACATCCCGTCCATCATGATGCTGCCGGACGCCGAGCAGAGCGTGGCCTTCCGCGAGGCCGGGTACGAGCGGCAGCTCAAGGAGCAGCAGAGCCAGCTCGAGCACTTCCGGACCAACTTCGACGTCTGGACGTCCGAGCGCAGCCTGCACGAGCAGGACGGCGTCGGTCACGCGATCGAGAAGCTGCGCGAGCAGGGCCACCTGTACGAGGCCGACGACGCGCTCTGGATGCGCACCACCGACTTCACCGACGACAAGGACCGGGTGCTGATCCGGTCCAACGGCGAGCCGACGTACTTCGCCTCCGACGCCGCGTACTACGTGAACAAGCGCGATCGCGGCTTCGAGGTCTGTATCTATCTGCTCGGCGCGGACCACCACGGCTACGTGAACCGGCTCAAGGCGATCGCGGCCTGCGCCGGGGACGACCCCGAGCACAACATCGAGATCCTGATCGGCCAGCTGGTGAAGATCCTCAAGAACGGCGAGGAGATGAAGCTGTCCAAGCGGGCCGGCACCATCGTCACCCTGGCCGAGCTGGTCGAGGAGAGCGGCGTCGACCCGCTGCGGTACACGCTGTGCCGCTACCCGGTCGACTCCCCGCTGACGCTGGACATCGAGGAGATGACCCGGCAGGTCAGCGAGAACCCGGTGTACTACGTGCAGTACGCGCACGCCCGGCTCGCCTCGATCCTGCGCAACGCGGACGACCTCGGCATCAAGCTGGACGAGTTCGACCCCGGACTGCTCAGCCACGAACGCGAAGGCGACCTGCTCCGGGCGCTGGCCGACTTCCCCCGGGTGGTCGCCACCGCGGCCGAGTTGCGGGAGCCGCACCGGGTCGCCCGCTACCTGGAGGACACCGCCTCGGCGTTCCACAAGTTCTACGACAGCTGCCGGGTGCTTCCGCGCGGCGACGAGGAGGTCGAGCCGGTGCACAAGGCCCGCCTGACCCTGGTCGGCGCCACCCGGACCGTGCTCGCCAACGGGCTGGACCTGCTCGGCGTCTCCGCACCGGAGCGGATGTGAGGGCGCACGAGGCGGGCACTCTGCACGCCGACATCGGGCACAAGGCGCCGCCGTGGCTGCGAGCACCCCGTGATGCCAACGACCTGGTTCCCTCGCTGTGGTCGTTCACCGCCAAGAAGAACGGTGAAGGAGCCCTCGAGGTCGGCGGCGTCGACGTACGGGAGCTGGTGGCGGAGTACGGCAGCCCGGCGTACGTGCTGGACGAGGACGACTTCCGGGCCCGGGCGCGCGCTTTCAAGCGCGGTTTCAAGGACTTCGACGTGTACTACGCCGGCAAGGCCTTCCTCTGTACGACGGTGGTCCGCTGGGTGATGGAGGAGGGACTCAACCTCGACATCTGTTCAGGAGGGGAGCTCGCGGTCGCCCTCCGCGCCGGCGCCGACCCCAAGCGGCTGGCGTTCCATGGCAACAACAAGTCCGTGCAGGAGCTGGCGCGCGCGCTCGACGCCGGGATCGGCCGGATCATCGTGGACTCCCACGACGAGATCTCCCGGCTGGTCGAGCTGGCCGCCGAGCGGAACGTCGTCGCCCCGGTGATGATCCGGGTCACCACCGGCGTCGAGGCACACACGCACGAGTACATCGCGACCGCGCACGAGGACCAGAAGTTCGGCTTCTCGATCAGCTCCGGCGCGGCGTGGGAAGCTGTTGCCCGGGTCAACGAAGTCTCCGAGCTCGAACTGCTCGGACTGCACTCGCACATCGGTTCGCAGATCTTCGACTCGTCCGGGTTCGAGGTGGCCGCCAAGCGCGTGATCGCCTTGCACGCAAGGGTTTCCGACGAGCTCGGGGTGGACATGCCGGAGCTGGACCTCGGTGGAGGTTTCGGCATCGCCTACACCACCCAGGACGACCCGTCCGATCCGGCGCAGCTCGCCACCGAGATGGGCAAGATCGTCGAGCACGAGTGCCGGGCGTTCGAGGTCGACGTGCCCAAGGTGTCGATCGAGCCGGGCCGGGCGATCGTCGGACCGGCCGTCTGCACCGTCTACACGGTCGGCACGGTCAAGGAGGTCCAGTTCGACGCGGGCGCCTCGCGCACCTACGTCTCCATCGACGGCGGGATGAGCGACAACATCCGCACCGCCCTGTACGACGCTGACTACTCCTGCACGCTCGCGAACCGGTACTCCGAGTCCGATCCCACGCTGGCTCGGGTGGTCGGTAAGCACTGCGAGTCCGGCGACATCGTCGTGAAGGACGAGTTCGTGCCGGCCGACGTCACCCCCGGCGACCTGATCGCCGTTCCGGGCACCGGCGCCTACTGCCGTTCGATGGCGAGTAACTACAACCACGTGCCGCGGCCGCCGGTGATCGCGGTGAAGGACGGCCGGACCCGCGTCGTCATCCGTCGTGAGACAGAGGACGACCTGCTGAGCTTGGACATGGGGGCCGAATGAACAAACCATTGAAGGTCGCGCTACTGGGCTGTGGCGTGGTCGGCACCGAGGTGGTCCGGATCCTCACCGAGCAGGCCGAGCACCTCGCCGCCCGGGTGGGCGCCCCGCTGGAGATCGCCGGCATCGCCGTACGCCGGGCCGGCCGCGAGCGGGACATCGCCGTCGACCCCGCCCTCATCACCACCGACGCCCAGGCACTGGTCGCCCGCGGTGACCTGGACCTGGTGATCGAGGTGATCGGCGGGATCGAGCCCGCCCGCAGCCTGATCCTGACCGCCCTCGAGAACGGCGCCTCGGTGGTCACGGCGAACAAGGCCCTGCTCGCCGAGGACGGCCCGACGCTGTTCGCTGCCGCCGAGAAGTACGAGCGCGACCTGTACTTCGAGGCCGCCGTCGCCGGGGCGATCCCGATCCTGCGGCCGCTGCGCGAGTCGCTGGCCGGTGACGACGTGACCCGGGTGATGGGCATCGTCAACGGCACCACGAACTTCATCCTGGACAAGATGGACTCGACCGGCGCCGGGTTCGACGAGGCGCTCGAGGAGGCCCAGGCCCTCGGCTACGCGGAGGCTGATCCGACCGCCGACATCGAGGGTTTCGACGCGGCCGCCAAGGCGGCCCTGCTGGCGAGTTTGGCCTTCCACACCAGGGTTTCCATCGCCGATGTGCATCGCGAGGGCATCACCGAGGTGTCCGCCACGGACATCGCCTCGGCCCGTGAGATGGGCTGCGTGGTGAAGTCGCTGGCGATCTGCGAGCTGGACGAGGCGACCGACTCGGTCAGCGCGCGGGTCTATCCGGCGATGATCCCGCTGACCCATCCGCTGGCCTCGGTCCGGGACGCCTACAACGCCGTCTTCGTGGAATCCAAAGCGGCCGGTCAGCTGATGTTCTATGGTCGTGGTGCCGGCGGCGCCCCGACGGCCAGTGCTGTCCTCGGGGATCTGGTGTCCGCCGCGCGCAACCGGCTCAAGGGCGTGCCGGGGGTCGGCGAGTCGTCGTACACCCAGCGGGCCGTGCGGCCGATGGGCGACGCGATGACCCGCTACCACGTGTCGCTCGACGTGGCCGACAAAGCCGGTGTACTGGCGGCGGTGGCGCTGGCGTTCTCCGAGCACGGCGTGTCCATCCAGACCGTCCGCCAGGAGGGCCGGGGTAGTGACGCGCAGCTCGTGGTGGTCACCCACACCGCCACCGACGCGGCGTTGTCCGCGACCGTGGAATCCCTGCGCACCATGGACATCGTCCGCGAAGTCAGCAGTGTCATGCGGGTAGAAGGAGACTGAACGATGCCCCAGCAGCGACCTCATCAATGGCGAGGCGTGATCGAGGAATACCGGGACCGGCTGCCAGTTTCGGCGGACACTCCCGTGGTCACGCTTGGCGAGGGCGGTACGCCGCTGGTGGCCGCGCAGTGGCTGTCCGAGCAGACGAAGTGCGAGGTCTGGCTCAAGGTCGAGGGCAACAACCCGACCGGCTCGTTCAAGGACCGCGGCATGACCGTGGCGATCTCCCTGGCCGCGCAGGCGGGGGACAAGGCCGTCGTCTGTGCCTCGACCGGGAACACCTCCGCCTCGGCGGCCGCGTACGCAGTACGGGCTGGGCTGTTGCCGCTTGTACTGATCCCGGCCGGGCGGATCGCGAAGGGCAAGCTGGCGCAGGCGATCGTGCATGGTGCGCAGCTGGTCACGATCGACGGCGGCTTCGACGACTGTCTGCGGATCGTGCGTGAGCTGGGCAAGCACTACCCGGTCGCGCTGGTGAACTCCGTGAACCCGGTCCGGCTGGAAGGCCAGAAGACCGCCGCCTTCGAGGTGTGCGACGCGCTCGGCGATGCTCCGGACCTGCACGTGCTCCCGGTCGGCAACGCGGGCAACATCGCGGCGTACTGGAAGGGCTACCAGGAGTACAAGAAGGACAAGCTGGCCTCGCGGACGCCGCGCATGTGGGGTTTCCAGGCCGAGGGCGCCGCGCCGATCGTGCGGGGCGCGATCGTGGAGAGGCCGGAGACCGCGGCGACCGCGATCCGGGTCGGCAACCCGGCGTCCTGGACGCTGGCCGAGGACGCGCGGGACGAGTCGGGCGGTCTGATCGAGGCTGTCACTGACGACCAGATCCTCGACGCCCAGCGCGAACTCGCTGCCAGGGAAGGCGTTTTCGTCGAACCAGCGTCCGCCGCGGGGGTCGCCGGCCTACTCGCCCTGAAGGCCGCGGGCCGCGTCGACGGCGGCCAGACCGTGGTCATCACCGTCACCGGTCACGGCCTCAAGGACATCGACACCGCGCTGGCGCACGCCAAGCCGCACGAGACACCTGTGACACCCGCGGACACGGACGCGGTGGCGCGCGTAGCCGGGCTGGTGTGACTTGGGCACCGTCCGGGTGCGGGTGCCGGCGACCAGTGCGAACCTCGGGCCCGGCTTCGACACGTTCGGTCTCGCGCTCACCCTGTACGACGAACTGACCGTCACCCCGGGTGGTTCCGGCGTCACCATCGAGGTGATCGGTCCGGGCGCGGGCGAGGTCCCGACCGATGAGTCACACCTGGTGGTCCGCGCGATCCGGGCCGGGCTGGAGTCGCTCGGTGCAGCTGTGCCCGGTTTCACACTGCGCTGTGAGAACCGGATCCCGCACGGCCGCGGCCTCGGTTCGTCCTCGGCCGCCATCGTCGGCGGACTCGGGGCCGCCTACGGACTCGCCGGTACGCCGATCGACCGGGACCACGTGGTCTCGCTGGCTCATGAGCTCGAGGGACACCCGGACAACGTGGCGGCCAGTGCGCTCGGTGGATTCACCATCGCGTGGACCGAAGCGGACAAGGGCAGGGCGGTCCGGCTGGACCCGGTGGACGGGTTGACCGCAGTCGCTTATGTGCCGGACACGCGGGTGCTGACGAAAGAGGCTCGCGGGTTGCTGCCGAGCGCAGTACCGCATGCTGATGCGGCGGCCAATGCAGGCAAGGCGGCTCTGTTGGTCGCTGCCCTCACCAGCCGGCCCGAGTTGCTGCTGACGGCGACAGAGGACCTGCTGCACCAGGAATACAGGCAGCCGGTGATGCCTGAGAGCCTCGCCCTGGTGCACAAACTGCGGGGGAGCGGACTGCCTGCTGTGGTCAGTGGGGCAGGCCCCACGGTGCTGGTGTTGGGCAGCCCAGGTGCGACCTCTCCGGACGCCGCGCCGGACGGGTGGACGCGGTACGAGTTGGGCATAGATCCAGTCGGCGTACAGGTCTGGTCCGCACAGGCGGGCTAGCCGGATCAGGGGAGCTGGAATTATTCATTTCGGACACGCGTTATACCCCTCGAGTGACCAGACTGACCCTCAGTGGTGCTAGTCTCGGACTCACCCGATCCCCTCCAGGTGATCGGCGAACTCTCGCCGCATTCCGGCTGTGCTCCCGGCACCCAGGTGTACGTGGCGACCTTCTTCCCAGTGAATGAGCTTGCGCCGCCTGCGCCGGAGATTTCCGGGGGGAAACCGGATTTCAGCGAGAGCCTCTTGTACCCACGTCACCACGCCGTCCAATCGAGTCTGCGTCGGTCGTGGGTGATGATTCCGGGCGATGACCTGAGGACATCGTCCATCCGTGTGGGAAGGACCTCACGTGACAGAAACTGTTGAAGCCTCCAGTGGAGCCGGCACCACGCGTCGGCGCAAGGCTGGTGGCGGCCTCGAAGGCATGCTGCTCCCCGAGCTCAAGCAGCTCGCCGGGACGCTCGGCATCAAGGGCACCGGCGCACTGCGCAAGGGCCAGCTGATCGAGGCGATCAAGGCTGCCCAGACGGGTGGTGGCTCGGCGGGCGGTTCCCGTTCCCGGGCGAGCCAGCCGACCCTGGACGAGGCGGCCGTGGAGCCGGCGGCCGCGAAGGCTGCCGCTCCGGCCACGGAGGCACCGCAGCGGACCGGCAGTCGCCGGACGCGTGCTGCCGCCGGGCAGAACGGCGCTGCCGAAGAGAGCAGCGCGCCAGTCGTCGACACCCAGTCGACGCCCCCCGCGGCCGTGCAGGTCGCCCAGAACGGCGCGGCCGACAGCCACGCGGCTCAGAACGGTGCGGCTCACGCAGACGTGACGCAGGCCCCTGAGCAGGACAACCGGTCCGAGCAGGACAACCGGTCCGAGGACCGCAGCGACGACCGCGGCAACCGTGGCGAGGGCAACCGGGACCGCAACCGCGCCCGGGACAACCAGCGCACCGAGAACCGCGAAGGCTCCCGTGAGGGGCCGAACCGCGAGCAGAACCGCGACAACCGTG
>NZ_DASRXP010000606.1:0-18362 GCF_035687465.1 Kribbella sp. | reverse complement strand
GCTCAGCCACCTCTGCAACCGCAGCCGCGTCCGCACCAACTGGCAGCGCTTCCTGCAACTGCTTGGCCAACCTGACATGAAGGCGGCGGCGTTGCTGAGAGAGCAGCTGCCCATAGGCAACCTCCCCCAGGACCGGATGCTTGGCCGTGGCGCCTGAGGTCGGGTCTCGTATCACCAGCCCCGATTCACAGACGTCCCGTACGGCGTCCAGGTCACCGTCTGCTGCCGCCAGCAGCTCGTCGTCATTCAATGCTCTTGGCAAGGTTCCGGTGGCGGCGACGACCAACCGCGCCGCGGGCGACACCGTCTGCAGCCGCGCCTGCAAGACCTGGCGCAAAGAGATCGAAGTGGCAGGATCGGTGCTCGACAGCTCCGCGGTGAGATAGGGATTGCCGCCACTGCGTCCGAAGATCGCGTCGGTCTCGTCCTGCGTCAAACCGGATCTCAGGCCTGCGAGCTGGAGTGTGGTCTCTTCGCGGGTGAGCCTTCGCAACGCCAGGTCGGTGACCGCTGGGTTGCGGAGTTGTTCTGCCAGCCACTCCGTTCGCTGGGGGTCGGTGACTTCGTCGCGCCACGTGAGGAGGATCAACAGCCGACGCTCGGGCAGGTTGCGAGTCGAATAGGCAAGGAAGTCGAGTGTCGACCAGTCGGCCCAGTGCACGTCCTCGACCACGAGCACCGTGCCTGTGGGAGGACCGTCCTCGAGTGCGTTGGTCAGCTCCTCGACAGCTTGCGCGCGACCGGCGGCAACAGAAGGAAGCGCCTTGGTCCCGACGCCCATACCGAGTGAGCGGCCGAGCGCCGCGGCCAATCCGCCGTACGCCACCGCGCCTGCCATGGGAGCGCAGGCCCCTTGCAAGATGCGCAGGCCGGTCTCGCGACGATCCTGTAGCACCTGGTGGACCAGCGAAGTCTTGCCGACGCCGGCCTCGCCCCGGATCATCACGGCAGCCGAAGCGTCCGGCAGTGCGGCGATCACCCGCTCAAGCAGCGAAGCCTCAACCTGTCGACCAACCAGCGCGGTGGTCATCACCCCATCATGCGCCCGAACGGCGTTGTCGTCTGGTGAGGGAGGAAGAATGCGCGGAATGACTATGGTGAAAGACCTCGAGGTCCGCGGCATGCAGCACTGTGAGACGACGGCCCTGGGCGTGCTGCTGCGGCATGAGGGGCTCGACTTGTCCGAGCCCATGCTGTTCGGGCTTGGCTCCGGACTGTCCTTCATCTACTGGGACAGCAAAGCCATGGGCTTCCCCTTCCTGGGAGGCCGGGTCAAGCCGTTCGAGCTCACCAGGAGCCTGGCCGCCGTACTCGGGCTCGAGTTGCTGGTCGCGGAGACCACCTCTCCGCGCAAGGCATGGCAGAACGTCGCGGCACCCATCGACGCCGGTCGGCCGGTCGGTCTTCAGCTCGACAGCTACTACCTGGACTACTTCAGCACCAAGGTGCACTTCGGCGGGCACGTCGTGACCATGTACGGCTACGACGAACAGAACGCCTACCTGGTGGACACCGAGCCGCAGGGCGGAGCCGTCTTGACCAGCCTCACCGGCCTGGCCAGCGCCAGGGCCGAGCGCGGCCCCATGACCGCCAGGCACCGCTCCTTCACTATCACGGTGCCCAGCAGCCTGACGCCACCACAGGACCGGATCATCCCCGCGATCAAGACCTGCGCCGACGCCTTCCTGAACCCGCCCATCGCGAACCTGGGCCACCGGGGCATCGAGAAGACCGCCAAGCAGGTGCCGAAGTGGCTGCAGCGCAGCGACAATCCGCAGGAGGACCTGCCACGGGCCGCCCTCCTCATGGAGAGGGCCGGCACCGGCGGCGCCCTGTTCCGCAATCTCTACCGGGACTTCCTTGCCGAGTGTGCCGAGCTGATCGACAGCAGCCACCTGCGCACTGGCCACAGCCTGTACGCCGAGGCCGCCACCCTCTGGACACAGGTGGCTGCACTCGTCGCGGCAGCAGGCGAATCCGGCGACGCGAAGAACCTCGTACAGGCCGGTGCCATCCTCCACGAGCTCTCGCAGATCGAACGCAAGGCGATGCAGGCACTCAGCATGCTCTAGGGGCGCCTGTCCTGAGGCGGGTTTCCGACATGTCGTGGCGGCCTGAGGGATCAACCCCCTACGGTGGATAAACGAAAGGTCATTGCGTATTTGATTGGGAGTGGCCATGAACCGACGGGTCGGCATTGTGCTCGCGGGTGCCATTGCAACCGGGCTGCTCCTCGCGTCGGCCGGGCTGGTGGCCCAGGCCGGCCAGTCGGCGGTCCAAGTGGCGTGTACCGCTCCCGCGTGGGCCGAAGGGGTCAGCTACTCCGTCGGCGCCAAGGTGACCTACCTGAACCGGTCGTACGAGGCCCGGTCCGCGCACACCGCGCCTCCCGGCTCGGGCTGGAACCCGGTCGCGGCCCCCTCGCTGTGGCTCGATCTCGGCGCTTGTGACAGCACGCCACCCACGACTCCACCGACCACGCCACCGCCTGGAGCCGTGACCTGTCCGGTGAAGTCCCGGCCGGCCGGCAAGGTCCTGCACGGCTACTGGGAGAACTGGGACGGCGCCTCCAACGGTGTGCATCCGCCGTTCGGCTGGACCCCGATCACAGACTCGCGGATCGGGCAGCACGGCTACAACGTGATCAACGCGGCGTTCCCGGTGATCCTCTCCGACGGCACGGTGAAGTGGGAGGACGGCATGGACGCGACCGTGAAGGTCGCCACTCCAACCGAGATGTGTCAGGCGAAGGCGGCCGGCCAGACCATCCTGATGTCGATCGGCGGCGCCACCGCAGGTATCGACCTCAGCTCGTCCGCCGTGGCCGACCGGTTCGTGGCGACCGTGGTGCCGCTGCTCAAGCAGTACAACTTCGACGGTATCGACATCGACATCGAAACCGGCCTGACCGGCAGCGGCAACATCAATCAGCTGTCCACCTCACAGGCCAACCTGATCCGGATCATCGACGGTGTGCTGGCTCAGATGCCGTCGAACTTCGGCCTGACCATGGCACCCGAAACGGCCTACGTCACCGGTGGCAGCGTCACCTACGGCTCGATCTGGGGTTCCTACCTCCCCATCATCAAGAAGTACGCCGACAACGGCCGGCTGTGGTGGCTGAACATGCAGTACTACAACGGCAGCATGTACGGGTGTTCCGGCGACTCGTACTCCGCGGGCACAGTGCAGGGCTTCGTAGCCCAGACCACGTGCCTCAACACCGGCCTCGTCATCCAAGGCGTCACCATCCGCGTCCCCTACGACAAGCAGGTCCCCGGCCTCCCAGCCCAATCCGGCGCCGGCGGCGGCTACATGACCCCATCCCTGGTAGCCCAGTCCTGGAACACCTTCAACGGAGCCCTCAAGGGCCTGATGACCTGGTCCATCAACTGGGACGGCTCCAAGAACTGGACCTTCGCCGACAACGTCAAGTCCCTCCAAGGCCGCTGACAGGCAGGGGCCAGTACCCAGAAACGGGACTGCAGCCGCTCGGTGGGCGGCTGCAGTCCCTACCAGGGAGGGTGTTGCTGTGGGGCTACCCGGTGGGGTTGCCGTTGTCGGAGCCGAGTTTGGCTGTCACCTTCTGGCCGGGCTTGCCGGCGCGGGTGAAGGTGACTTCGACTTCATCGTCCGGGCGGTGCGAACGGACAGCGGCGACCAACGCGTCCCCTGACGCGATCGCCTTACCGTCGACGGCGGTGACGATGTCGCCCGCCTTCAAACCGGCTTTGTCCGCCGCACCGCCGGACGTCACCTCGCCGAGGGTCGCTCCTTGCGAGAGCCCGTCGGATGACTGCGCGTCGCCGACCGTCACTCCGAGCCGCGCATGCGTGGCCTTGCCCTTGGCCACCAGCTCGTCGATGATCGGCTTGGCCTGGTCGATCGGGATTGCGAAGCCCAGGCCGATGTTGCCGCCTTCGGATTGTCCCGATCCTCCGGCGGTCTTGATCGCGCTGTTGATTCCGACCACCTGGCCGGCGAGGTCGATCAGTGCGCCGCCGGAGTTGCCCGGGTTGATGGCGGCGTCTGTCTGGATTGCTGGGAAAACCGTGGTGCTGTCCTGCGCGTCCTCACTGCCCGACGTGACCGGCCGGTTCAGCGCGGAGACGATGCCGCTCGTCACGGTCGCCTCCAGCCCGAACGGCGAGCCGATCGCGACGACGCCCTGCCCGACGCCAAGGTTGCCGCTCTTACCCAGTACGGCGGGTGTGAGGTCGGTGGCCTCGGCCTTGATCACCGCGAGGTCGGTCAGTGGGTCGGTGCCGACGATGGTCGCCGGGACGACCCGCCCGTCGTTCAGCATCACCGACAGCTTGCTGCCGCCGGCAACCACGTGGTTGTTGGTGACGATCAGGCCGTCCTTGCTGATCACGATGCCTGAGCCGGTGGCGGCTCCCTGCGAGGTGACCGAGCTGATCTTGACCGTGCTCGGCAGCACCTTTGCGGCAGCTGCCTGCACCGAGCCGTCCGGCGCGGAGGCCGGAGCGGCCTGCCCGCCGGTCAGCGGAGCGGTGACGGAAGGAGCGGCAGTGGTGCTGTCGTTCGTCGCCGAGTAGATAGCCGCACCACCCACACCGCCGGCGGTGCCGACCAGCAGCGCGGTGGCTGCCACCAGAGCCAGACCGCGCCGCTTGGGCTTCGGTGGCTCCGGCTGGGCCGGCTGCGGGCCGAACGGCCAGTTCGGTCCGCCCGGTGACGCCCCCTGATGCGCACCGGCCATCCCGAACTGCCCGCTCTGCTGGTAAGTACTCCCACCTGAGGGGTACTGACCTGGCCGCGCCTGTCCGCCCTGGGGGGCGCTCTGCTGCTGCGAGTGCTGGCCGTAGCCGGTCGTCGGCAACTGCTGCGTGCCCTCGTACGGACTCGAACCGAACGACGGGGGCGTCCCCTGCTGGGGCTGGCTCCCGTACGTCGAACCGTAGGTCGAGCCCTGGTCCGGGGTGTTGTCCCCGGGCTGGTTCTGCGGCTGGGGCGGCTGGTTCTCGGTCATGGGTAAACCTTGGGGGCCGCACCTGAGAACGCCCTGAAGATCCCGTCAGAGCCGACGAAGAGTTCCATGAAGATCCCCTGAAGAATTCATCAGGAAGAGATGAGGGCCGGCGGACTCCGGGGGTCAGGCCGGGACGGGGATCTCTTCGATCACCTCGGCGGCGATCTTCGCGGCGGTGCGTTGGTACTGCGTGGCCAACTGCCGGAAGAGCTGTTCCGCGCGGATCGCCGGCCAGTCCCGGTCCAGGTGCTCGGCCGGCAGGTGCGGGTCCTGGCGGACCAGTTGGAGCCAGTCGGTGTGCAGGATCAGCTGCCGGGCGAGATCGTCGGGCAGGGCCGGTAGTGGATCGGCCGGCTCCCAGCGGGCCAGGAACGCGCGGTACCGGTCGGCGATCGCCTCGAGGTCGAACGCTCTGCGCACCAGGTCGGCCGACTCGGTCGGCTTGGCCGGTTGCGCCGTGAAGACGGTGACGTGACTCGTCAGCCCGAGATCCGCAGCGATCGTGGCCGCGTCCTTGGCGCCCGGCGCGATCCACAACCCGTTCTGCAACAGGCCGAACCCGGCCCAGATGAGCTGTGAGCGCAGGTCATGCCGATCGCTGCGCCGGCTGTCGGGGATCGAGAAGCCGACCAGGGTCCAGCTGCCGTCCCAGTCGCGGTTCACCGCTCCCGTCCGCCAGATCCGTTGCGCGCCGTCCTCCAGCACCTCGGTCGCGTGCAGGGTGAGCCCGAGGTAGACGCGGCGACCGGAGCGGTGCCGGGTGAGCATCCCCCGCTTGACCATCCGGTTCACCGTCGACCGGACAGCCTCCTCGGTGACCCCGACCCGGCCGAAGACCTCGATCACGCTGCCGGAGTACACGGCTGTGCCGCGGCCGACCAGATAGATGCCGAGAAAGCTGAGCATCAGGGACTGCGGGCGGGCCGAGTAGCTCAGCGCGCCTTCGTCGTCGGGATCAGCCGTCACGTCAGCCAGCCTAAACGCCACCGGGCGCTCGGGAAGAGCAATTATTGGTCACAATCTTGACGGCCGTCACAAGAACGCCCTATGTTGACGGGACTCCCCGGCTCGGCCGGCGGCTCAACCGAAGGGATGGCCCGATGAACTTGCAGGGAAAGGTCGCAGTGGTCACCGGCAGTGGCAGGGGACTGGGCCGGGCGTACGCCGAAGCGCTTGCTACCGCCGGCGCTGCCGTGGTCGTCAACGATGTGGACGCCGAGGCCGCGGCCACGGTCGTCAAGGGGATCACCGAGTCAGGTGGCCGGGCTGTCGGCGCGATCGCACCGGTCGGTACGGCGCAGGTTGCCGAGGAACTCGTGTCGGCGGCGATCGGCGAGTTCGGCCGGCTGGACGTGATGGTCACGAACGCGGGCATCCTGCGGGACAAGGTGCTGTGGAAGATGTCCGACGAGGATTTCGACGCGGTGATCGACGTCCATCTGCGCGGGACCTTCACTTGCGCCCGGGCGGCGGCGATCCGGATGCGGGAGCAGGGGACCGGCGGCCGGCTGATCCTGATCTCGTCGCCGGCCGGGCAGCGCGGCAACTTCGGTCAGACGAACTACGCCGCGGCCAAGGCCGGGATCGTGGCGATGGCGCGGACCTGGGCGCTGGAGCTCGCACGGTCCGCGATCACCGTGAATGCCGTGGTACCGATCGCAGCGACCGAGATGACGAAGACGATCCCGGCCTTCGCGCCGGTGATCGAGGAAGCCGAGCGGACCGGCCGCCCGTTCCCGGAGTGGCTGCGTAAGGACGAGGGTCTCGGCACGGTGGAGGACGTTGCCGCCCTGATCGTGTACCTCGCGTCGGCCGAGTCCCAGGAGGTCACCGGCCAGGCGATCGGCATCGGCGGCGACCGCCTGGCCCTGTGGTCCCACCCTCAGGAGAAAGCAGTCGCCTTCGCCGCCGGTGGCTGGACTCCGGACGCCATTGCCACGACTTGGCACACCGGCGTGGGCGCCAACCCCGAGACGTTCGGCATTCCCGCCCCGACCCCACCGGCGGCTTGAGGTGAGTGCCTTGAAGTTGGACCTGGATGAACTCGTCGCTGTCGATGTTCACACCCACGCGGAGGTGTCGGCGGATGGGCGGAGCTCGCTGAGTCCGACGCTGATGGGTGCCTCGGACAAGCATTTCGGTGCCAACGGCAAGCGGCAGCCGACGATCGACGAGCTGGCCGCTCACTATCGCGAGCGCCGGATGGCGGCTGTCGTCTTCACCGTCGATGCCGAGCACGCGACCGGTCATCCCCGGATCGCCAACGAGGAGATCGCCGAGGCCTGCGCCCGGCATCCCGATGTTCTCATCCCGTTCGCCAGCGTCGATCCGTGGAAGGGCCGAGCCGGAGCGCGGGAGGTCCGCCGGCTGATCGAGCGGTACGACGTGCGCGGGTTCAAGTTCCACCCCAGTCTTCAGGCGTTCTCCCCGAACGACGTGATGGCGTACCCGCAGTACGAGGTGATGGAGGAGTTCGGAGTACCGGCGCTGTTCCACAGTGGGCAGACCGGCATCGGCGCGGGACTGCCGGGTGGAGGCGGGATTCGCCTGAAGTACTCCAACCCGTTGCTGGTCGACGACGTGGCGGTGGACTTTCCGGAACTGCGGATCATCCTGGCTCATCCGTCGTTTCCCTGGCAGGACGAGGCTCTCGCGGTGGCGACTCACAAGCCGCAGGTCCACATCGACCTGTCCGGGTGGTCGCCGAAGTACTTCCCGCCGCAGTTGGTCAAGTACGCCAACTCCTTGCTGCAGGACAAGGTGCTGTTCGGCTCCGACTACCCGCTGATCAGTCCGGATCGCTGGCTGGCCGACTTCGCCGGGCTGGAGATCAAGCCTGAGGTGCGACCCAAGATCTTGAAGCACAACGCGGTGCGGCTGCTCGGCCTCGCCGATGACCAGAAGGAGGAGTCATGACCATTCCGCTCAGAGTGGACGATTTCGAGGGTATCCGGGCCCTGGCCGGCCGGGATCTCGGACAGAGCGACTGGCTGGAGATCAGCCAGGAACAGATCCAGTTGTTCGCCGACGCGACCGGCGATCAGCAGTGGATCCACGTCGATCCCGAGCGGGCGAAGGCCGGCCCGTTCGGCGGCACGATCGCCCACGGTTACCTCACCCTGGCCCTCATCATCCCGTTGTTCGGCGAGCTGCTCGAGCTGAACGGGGTCCGGATGAGCGTGAACTACGGCCTGGAGAAGGTGCGGTTCCCGAGTCCGGTGCCGGTAGGCAGCAAGATCCGGCTGTCCGGCCAGGTCGTCTCGGTCGACGAGGTCGCCGGTGACGGGGTCCAGATGCTGCTCGACTTCGTCATCGAGGTCGACGGTCAGGACAAGCCCGCCTGCGTCGCTCGCGCCGTCTACCGGCACTACGCCTGAGGGACGTGGACCCGCCATGTCCGCCACGCGATCGGCCAACCCGGTCCAGCTCCGCCGCGCCGTCCTGTCGAGCTACCTCGGCAGTGTGATCGAGTACTACGACTTCCTCCTCTACGCGACCGCCTCCGCGGTGGTCTTCAACAAGGTCTTCTTCTCCTCACTGGATCCCCTGGTCGCGACGATCGCCAGCTTCGGCACGCTCGCCACCGGGTACGTCGCCCGTCCGCTGGGCGGGGTGATCTTCGGGCATTTCGGTGATCTCCTCGGCCGCAAGCGGATGCTGTTGCTGAGCATGACGCTGATGGGCATCTCCAGCTTCCTCATCGGTCTGCTGCCGACCTATGCCCAGGTCGGCGTCCTCGCCCCGGTTGGACTGGTGCTGCTCCGGGTCGTGCAAGGGATCTCCGTCGGCGGCGAGTGGGGTGGCTCCGTGCTGATGTCCGCCGAACACGCCACGACCAGACGGGGTCTGTGGGCCAGCTTCACCAATGCGGGCGCACCGTCCGGTGTGGTGCTGTCCACGGCTGCCCTGACCGGGACCGCCGCGATCGTCGGGGAGAAGGCATTCCTGGCCTGGGGTTGGCGCATTCCCTTCCTACTCAGCATTGCGCTGCTCGCTGTCGGCCTGTTCGTCCGGCTCAAGGTCGAGGAGACGCCGGCCTTCAAGGCCGTCGAGCAGGATCTGCCGAAGCGACGGCTGCCAGTGGTCGAGATCCTTCGCGACCATCCGCGGACTCTGTTGCTGAGCGTCGGCGCCGGGATGGCGGCCTTCGTGGCGCAGGCGACGCTGACGATCTTCGTGCTCGCCTACGGCGTCCGGGTCGGCCACAGCCGGCAGGAGGTGCTGAACGCGTTGACCGCGTCCTCGGCCTGCGCGGTGGTCGGGATCCTCGCCTGGTCCGCCCTGTCGGATCGCATCGGCCGTCGCCCTGTCGTAGTCACTGGCGCGCTGGCGATGGCGGCGTACAGCTTCGTGCTCTTTCCGCTGGTCGACAACGGCAGTACTGCGGTGCTGGTGCTCGCGTTGATCATCGGCCAGGCGGTGATCCACCCGATGATGTATGGGCCGCTAGCTGCTCTCTACACCGAGCTGTTCAGTACGGAGAACCGCTACACCGGTGCGTCCCTGGGCTACCAGCTGGCCGGGCTCGGGGCGGGATTCACGCCCTTGTTGTTCGCGCAGATCCAGCAGTCGACCGGAGCGAGGTCGACGTTCGTGATCTCCTGCACGATGGCGGCCTTCTGCCTGGTGGCCGTGGGATGCATCCTGGCGCTCAAGGAGACCAACCGGCGAGACTTGGCGGCAGCTCCGGTCGTCAGGCGGCAGCCCGCCGTCACCAGCTCGCAGCCGTCAGCCGGCGAAGCCGTCGCTCAGTAAAGAAGCCGTGGCAGTAAAGAAGCCGTGGCTCAGTGAAGAGGAGGCCGGTCGCATGCAGAACGCGGGACTCGGCGGTTGGCCGTATCGGCGGGCTCAGCTGTCGCCCGGACGCACCGCGCTGCTGTTCCAGGGCCGGAAGACCAGCTACGCGGAGCTGGCGGTCCGGATCAGCAGGCTGGCCGACCGGCTGCGCGAAGCGGGCGTCGGCAAGGGGGATCGGGTCGCGTACCTCGGCCCGAACCACCCAGCGTTCGTCGAGACGATGTTCGCGACGCACGTGCTCGGGGGGATCTTCGTACCGCTCAACTTCCGGCTGACCGCGCCCGAGCTGGATCACCTGCTCGAGGACTCGGGGGCCACGATCCTGATCTATGCCCCCGAATGTGCCACTGCGGTCCGGTCGCTGGATCACCAGACCTCTCTGCGGGTCGCACTCGACCACCCGGGCCCGGGCGAAGCGCAGTACGAGAGCTGGCTCGCCGGCGGTGCGGAGGCGCCGATCGACGTGCAGGTGGGGCTGGAGGAGGTCGCGTTGATCCTCTATACCTCGGGAACCACGGGTCGGCCGAAGGGAGCGATGCTGACCCACGGCAACCTGGTGTGGAACACCGTCAACCTGTTGATCGGCGTCGATGTCGCCTCCGACGAGGTCACGCTGATCACGGCGCCGCTGTTCCATGTCGCGGCGCTGGCGCAGACGTTCCTGCCGACCTTCGCCAAGAGCGGCTGCGCGCTGATCACCTCGTCCTGGGACGTCGACAGCTGCTACGACCTGATCGAGCAACACGGCGTCACCTGGATGTTCGGCGTCGCGACCATGTACGCGGAGTTCGCCCGCTCGCCGCGGTGGGCGACGGCGGAGCTGGGGTCCTTGCGCAGTCTGATGTGTGGCGGGGCGGCTGTGCCGGAGTCACTCATCCGCACGTATCAGGAGCGAGGGCTCGTGTTCTGCCAGGGGTACGGGATGACCGAGACCGCACCGGGGGCGACCTTCCTGGAGGCAGGGGAGAGCATCCGGAAGGCCGGCACGGTCGGGGCCGCGGTGTTCTTCGGGGACGTGCGGGTGGTTCGTGCGGACTCGACGGAGGCAGCGCCGGGAGAGCCCGGCGAGGTACAGATCCGGGGCGCGAACGTGACGCCGGGCTACTGGAACGACCCTCCTGCGACGGCCGACGCGCTGATCGACGGCGGCTGGTTCCGGTCCGGGGATGTCGCGACGGTGGACGAGGACGGCTATCTGACCATCGTCGACCGGGTGAAGGACTTGTTCGTGTCCGGTGGGGAGAACGTCTACCCCGCCGAGGTGGAGAAGGCGATCTCCGACCATCCGGCGGTGGTCGAGGTCGCGGTGGTCGGCGTACCGGACGAGAGGTGGGGCGAGGTCGGCCGGGCGTTCCTGGTCTGCCGTCCGGAGGTCGTGGTGAGCCGCGGCGAACTGCGGGAGTACCTGCTGCCCCGGCTGGCGAAGTACAAGATCCCGGCGTACGTCGACGTGGTGGAGCGACTGCCGAGGACCGGCTCGGGCAAGGTACAGAAGTCCGGCCTCCGCAACCTCCCCCTGCCCACCGAGCTCAGCCCCAGGTGAGTGGGTCGAGGAGGAGATAGAACGCGAGCCGGCGGACGTCCGGATCGGCGAGACCGTAGGCGGACAGGAAGGCGGCCGGATCCAGGCCCCACTCGTTGGACAGTTGGGCGGTGGTGAGTGCCAGGTCTGCGTAGCGGTCGGCGACTCCGAGCCGGCCGAGGTCGATGAAGCCGGTGACTTCGAGGGAGTCCGGGTCGAAGAAGACGTTCGGCAGGCAGGGATCTCCATGGCAGACGACGAGATCGTCAGGCGCGTGCAGCTGCGCGTAAGGCAGTTCCGCACGGAGCTGGTCCAGCAGGTCTTCCGGCCGTTGCCGTCGCCACTCGTCGTTGAGGAACTGCGGGTTCACTGCGCCGCGTCGTACGACGTCTGCTGCCTCGTCGAGCACGGTTGTCACCGGCCGGGTGAAGGGACAATCGGCTGGGTTCAGTTCGTGCAGCGACCGCAGAGCCGCCGCCAGCCGGTGCAATGCCTTCTCGTGGGTGTTGCGCGGTAAGTCAATCCCGGTAACCCCTGGCACAGCTGTTGTCAGCAGGTACGCACCATCCGTGGATTCGGCGAAGTCGACCACGTCGGTGCCAGGGATCCCGGTGGTCCCCAGCCAGGCGATGCGATCCCGCTCGTCGCGGAGCTGATCGATCCCGTCGGCTGCGGCGTACTTGGCGTAGAACGCACCGTCGCTGCGCCTGAAAACCTTGGCGTCCGACTCACCCGTGTCGACCGGCTCCCAGTCGCCGGCGGGCAACATCACAGGGCTACTCACCCGGCCAATCAAAGCAGGCTGGATTGAAGAGCAACCAATGGTTGCGTATTGAGCCGACCCGGGCTACGGTGATGTGCAACCAAACGTTGCGGAAAGTGGGAAACTCATGGAGTTCGGGACGATCGAGCGGGAGATCCGGATCGAGGCCTCGCCTGAGGTCGTCTTCGAGGTGATCAGCAGTCCTGAGCATCTCCAGGAGTGGTGGGCCGACGAGGCGGAGCTTGATTCGGCGCCCGGTGGTCGCGGAACGCTGAGGTGGGCGCGGGGGACCGACCAGGAGATGGTCGTCCCGATCACGGTGGTGGAGGTCGAGCCGCCGCGGTTGTTCTCGTTTCGCTGGGTTGCGCCTGAGGGAGAGGCTCCCGTTCCCGGCAACTCGCTGCTGGTGACCTTCGAGGTCGTGCCGTCGGGAGCAGCCACTGTGCTCCGGATGACCGAGACCGGGTTCCGTGAGAAGGGCTGGGAGATCGCGGTGCTCGAGGAGCAGTACCGCGACCACGGCGAGGGCTGGGACCACTACATTCCCCGGCTCGGGGAGTACGTCCTGCGGCTGGTGGCCCCGCGATGAACGCCGTGATCGACGACGACCTGTGGTCGGCGATCGGGGACCCGACCCGGCGACGGATGGTCGATCTGCTGCTGGCGAGTGGCGGCGGTACGGCGACCACTCTCAGCGAGCAGCTTCCGGTGACGAGGCAGGCCGTCGCGAAGCATCTCGGGGTGCTCGATCGCGTCGGACTGGTTCACGTCACGCCGATCGGACGGGAGATGCGCTACCACGTCGACGACGCCCAGCTCGCCCGGGCCGTGGCGCAGCTCTCAGCAGTGGGAACGGCCTGGGATTCCAGGTTGCGCCGCATCAAGCGGATCGCCGAGGCGATCCAGCGAAACCAACAGCAGTAGCCCGAATACGCAGTACCGACACAAGGAAGAGGTACCGGAAATGGTTGACATCCTGCACAGGGTCGGCATCGTCTCCTCCCCGGAGAAGGTCTACGAAGCCCTGACCACGATCGATGGTCTGGCCGGCTGGTGGACGACGGACACGGAAGGCGACGGCAAGGTCGGCGGCGTGCTCAAGTTCCGCTTCGTGCCGGGCGGTTTCGACATGAAGGTTCTCGAGCTGGACCCCGGCAAACACGTGCTGTGGGAAGTGGTCGACGGGCCGGAGGAGTGGATCGGCACCCACGTCAACTGGAAGCTCAAGCAGACGGACGACTTCACCATCGTTGCCTTCGAGCACCTTGGCTGGAAGGAGCCGGTGGAGTTCATGTACCACTGCTCCACCAAGTGGGCGATCTTCCTGATGAGCCTGAAGGCGCTGGTCGAGACCGGGAAGGGCAACCCGTCGCCGAACGACGTCATGATCAGCGACTGGCACTAAGCCACGGGTCAGCGCGATTGGGTGGCCGCGTGGGGGAGCCAGAGGGTGAACTGGGCTCCTCCACCCGGAGTGTTGCGGGCGTAGATCATGCCGCCGTGCTGTTCGGCCGCGTGCTTCACAATCGCCAGTCCCAACCCCGATCCGGGTCGGCTGCGCGCCTCGCTCGACCGGTAGAACCGCTCGAACACATGCGGCAGATCGGCCTCGGCGATCCCCGGTCCGCTGTCCGTCACCGTCAGTACGCCGTCCAGCAGCCGGACCGTGACCCGGCCGAGCGGTGCGCTGTCCCCACGATCCGCCGGGTTCGGCACCGCGTTGTCCGGGATGCTGTACTTCGCGGCGTTGTCGAGCAGGTTCGTCACGGCCCGGCCGAGCAGTCGCTCGTCACCCCAGACCGGGAACGGCGTCAACTGGACGTCCCACTCCAGCCCGGGAGCGCGACGCCGTACCTTGATCACCGCGTCCTCGACCACGTTCGACATCTCGATCAGTTCCGCGTTCCGCACCTGCGGGGTATCGCGGGCGAGCTCGGTCAGGTCGCCGATCAACGTCGTCAGCTCGTCCATCTGGGCGCGCACGTCGTCGAGCAGTTGCTGCCGGTCCTCCGCGCGGAGGCCGCCGCGTTTGTCCGCCTGGGCGAGCAGATCCAGGTTGGTCCGGATGCTCGTCAACGGAGTACGCAACTCGTGGCCGGCGTCGCCGACCAGCCGCCGTTGCCGGTCCTGCGATCGGGCCAGGGCGGCAAGCATCGCGTTGAACGCCAGCGCGAGCCGGGAGATCTCGTCCGAGCCGGTGACGGGGATCGGCTTGAGGTCCTCGGTCCGCGCGATGTGCTCGGCCGCACCCGTCAGCCGCGCCAGCGGCCTGAGGCCGGACTGCGCGATCGCGTTGCCGGCCAGCGCCGCACCGATGACACCGAGCAGCCCCACCGCCCAGAGCACAATGCCGAGGTTGTGCAAGGTTCGGTCGATCGGTTTCAGCGACTGTGCCACCACGAGGGCGAGCGGCCTGTAGTACTCCGGTTGTCGCTGACATGTCTTCGGGTCTTCGAAAGGACAGTACTGAGTCGCCACTGCGACGACTCGGTAGTGCGGGCCGTTCCGGACACCCACCGTCCGGATGCTTGGCTTGATCCCGATCGGGCCCTGTGCGATCGCCAGCTCGGGCGCGTCCATCGGCGGCATCGTCCCCGGCGAGCCGATCTTCTGACCGTCGGCGGTGTAGAGGCCGAGCAGGATGTCGCTCAGCCCGAGGGCTTCCGGCGGGACCGACTGGATGAGCCCCGGGTCGGTGAGTGCGCCGCTCTTCGCTGCCTGGACGGCGCGGTCGACGAGGCTGTCATCGAGGTTGCGGTACATCTGCTGCCGAACCGTCACGTACGCCGACAAGCTGACGAAGGCGACCGCGAGTCCCACGGCCACAGCGGCGAGCAGGGTCACGCGGGCATGCAGGCTCAGCTTGTGCAGCTTGTCCTGCCACCAGCTCTGAGTGCGCGCAGCCGTAGCCACGACCACCCGACTCGCACCATTCCCATTCCCCCGCCCGATCCCATTACCAGGCCCACCGCCCCCGCCACCAACACCGTCCCCGCCGCCTTCGCCGATGACGCCGTCCGTTGTCGCGTCGCCGCCAGTACTACGGAATGCGGGCGTGCGCGGACCGCCGGCCCCACCAGGACCCGGCCCACCTGACCGTGGATCACCCGGACCCAGTCCGCCTGTCCCGGGCGCGCCCGGTCCGCCCGTGCCGGGACCACTCGGTCCGCCTGGGCCGGGACCACTCGGTCCGCCTGTGCCGGGACTACCCGGTCCGCCCGTGCCGGCGCTACCTCGTCCGCCTGTGCCGCGACCACCTGGTGTTGGGGTGCGGTGATCGGCGTACCGGGGGGTCTGGTGGCCCCGACCGATCTCGAGGGTTTCTTCGTCTGACTGGCTGCTGTAGTGCGGGAAGTCGTCGGAGGGGGGTTGCGTGCTCACGGCGGGGTGTCCCTCAGCACGTAGCCGATGCCGCGGACCGTGTGGATCAGGCGCGGCAGACCGTCGACCTCGGTCTTGCGACGCAGGTAGCCGATGTAGACCTCGAGCGAGTTCGCCGTGGTCGGGAAGTCGTAGCCCCAGACCGCGTCCAGGATCACCGCGCGTTCGAGCACCCGGCGCGGGTTGCGGATCAGCAGTTCGAGCAGGGAGAACTCGGTCCGGGTCAGCGGGATCGGGGTGTCGCCGCGGTGCACCTCGTGCGCATCCACATCCACCACCAGATCGGCGTACTGCAGGACCTCGCCGCGCGGCCCGCCCTCGCCAGGCGTGCTGCTGCGCCGGAGCAGGGCGCGCAGCCGCGCCAGCAACTCCTCGAGCGCGAACGGCTTCGTCAGGTAGTCGTCGCCCCCGGCGTCGAGGCCGTCCACCCGGTCCGCGACGGCATCGCGCGCGGTCAGCACCAGGATCGGCACGTTGTTGCCCGCGGCCCGCAAGGCCTTGGTGGTCTCCAGCCCGTCCAGGCGCGGCATCATCACGTCCATCACGACAGCGTCGGGCTCGACGTTGCCGATGACAGCGAGCGCTTCAGCGCCGTCGGACGCCGTCACGACCTCGAAGTCGTTGAACTCCAGCGAACGGCGCAGCGAGTCCCGGACCGCCCGGTCGTCGTCCACCACCAGTATCCGCATGTCGCACTCCCCGCTCACACTGAAGTCCCGCTGAAGTCCCTGAATCGTCATGGCATAGGCCCCAATCGTCCGGACCCCCGCCTGTTGCAGGTTATGCCGTCTGTTTGAGAATCCGCTGAGAACCCGCTGATCAGTCGCGAAGGAGGTCGGCCCGGGCGTAGGTTTTCGGCGTGGACATCATCGAATTCGCGCCTGAGCCCGAGCAGTACGCCTGGACCTTCGGTGGTGTCCCGCCGATTCGCCGGGTCAAGCCCGGGACCGCCATGCGGCTGTGGACCGAGGATGCCTTCTGCGGCAAGCTACGCAGCAGTGAGGACCTGGCCAGCGCCTCCCTGACGATGCCGTTCGTCAATCCGCAGACCGGCCCGTTCTACGTCGAGGGCGCCGAGCCCGGCGACACCCTCGTGCTGCACTTCGTAGACCTCACCCCCGCTCGAAGTTGGGGTGCGTCCGCGACCATTCCGTTCTTCGGGGGACTCACGAGCACCGACCGTACTGCGACCCTCCAAGACCCGCTGCCGGAACGGACCTGGATCTACGAGGTCGACACGGACAAGCAGACGGTCGGTTTCAGTGCCCAGGGCAGCAACCTCGAGCTCGCGCTGCCGATCGAACCCATGCTCGGCACGGTCGGGCTGGCTCCGGCCGCCGGCGAGGTTCGTTCTTCGCTGGTGCCGGACACCTTCGGCGGCAACATGGACACCCCGGAGATGAGGGCGGGCGCGACCTGCTACCTCGGCGTCAACGTCGAGGGCGCGCTCTTCTCGATCGGCGACGGTCACTACCGCCAGGGCGAGGGCGAGTCCTGCGGCACGGCCGTGGAGGGCTCGATGAATGTCGTGCTGATCGTCGACCTGCTCAAGACTCCGGGCCCGGCCTGGCCGCGGATCGAGAACGACGACTACCTGGCCGTCGTCGGCTCGAGTCGACCGCTGGAAGACGCGTGGCGAGCCGGTCAGGTCGACATGGTCGGCTGGCTCGGTCAGCTCTACGGCCTCGACAAGCTCGACGCCTACCAGTTGCTGAGCCAGATCAGCGAGGTCCCGCTGGCCAACGTGGTCGACGCCAACTACAGCGTCGTCACCAAGGTCCCCAAGCGCCTCTTGCCGACGGTCGGCGTCTACGACGGCATCCACCGCCACCTACGCGATCTCGCCGCCACCCTCAGCTGAAAGCCGGTACTACGTCCTGCGCGAACCGCTGAAGTGGTTCGTGGTCATAGGCAACACCGGGAACGTAGACGATGACGTACTCGATCCCCACCTCGGCCAATTGCTCAACCTGTAAAGCGATCTGCTTGGTGGTGGCGAGCTGCGCCCGACTACCTTCCAGACCACCACCAGCGCCGATCTCCTGGAACTCCTCCACGCTGTAGCGTCCACGAGCCCTCGCGGTGGCCGTCACAGGATCCGCTCCGGCATCGATCGGGAACACGTTGATGCTGGTCGACTTCACGATCTCGCTGTAGTCGCGTCCGACGGAATCACAGTGCGCACGCAGTACGGAGAGCTTGTGCTTGATCGTGTCCACGTTCCCGGTGCCGAAGTTGCAGGCATCGCCGTACTGCGCGACCAGTCTGAGCGTGACCTTCTCACCACCACCGCCGATCCACAGCGGGGGCTTGCGGCGTGGTTCGACGAAGGGCTTGTCGACCGAGTGGTACTTGCCGTCGAAGACCACGTCGTCCTCGGTCCAGAGCCGGTGGATCAACTCGACGGACTCGCTGAAGGAGCCCATCCGGTCCTTCAGGCTCGTCCACGGATAGCCGTAGGCCCTCCACTCGTGATCCGACCAGCCCGCGCCGATCCCGGCGTACAGGCGGCCGTGGCTGGCGACGTCGACCGTGGCCGCCATCTTCGCGTAGAGCGCGGGGTTGCGATAACCGTTGCAGCCGACCATCTGACCGAGCTTCACCCGGCTGGTGTCGCGAGCCAGCGCGGCGGTTGTCGTCCAGGCCTCGAACACCGTCTCGCGAACTGGTGACGGCACAGTGTGGAAGTGGTCGAACAACCAGATCGAGTCCCACGGCCCCGCATCGGCCGCACGCGCAACGGCCGTCATCGCCTCCCACTGCTCGACGGGGTCGCTGAACCCCGCCAGATCCATCTTCCACCCTTGTGGAACGAACAATCCAAACCGTGTTGTCATGCCTCCATCCAATAGGTGAGGTGCCAAGCCGGTCCAGCACCTCACCTACTGAATTCCCACTGATTAACC
>NZ_DASRXP010000605.1:0-4340 GCF_035687465.1 Kribbella sp. | reverse complement strand
AGGACCGCGGCCAGGGTGAGCGGAATCGAGAGGTCCGACCAGTAGTGGTAGTGCACGGTGAACGTCCCGCCGAAGATCTCGAAGCGCCCGTAGGACACGAGGAACAAGGTCACCAGGGTGTAGACCGCGATCGAGCCCCACAACAGCAAGGCCCGCCGGTCCTCCCGCCAGGCGGTCAGGAGCAAGAGGGCAGCGACGATTCCGCCCAGCGCGACCGCCACCCAGGGAGCCGCCGCGAGGCCGAAGGGAGCCGTGTCCGCGCTCCAGTCCCACGGCCCGCCGACCAGACCGCCCAGCGGTACTGCGAACGCGCGACCGCCGAGCTCGAGCAGCTTGGTGAACCCTGGCAACGCGCCCGCGGACGGATTGCCCTGGGTCAGATAGAGGATGCCGAAGGCAACCACCGGGACGGCCAGGGCGAGTGCGAAGGGCCAGGTCTGGCGGAGCCAGCGGCGGAGCGGGAGTTCGCGGACGTAGAGCGCTAGAGCGATTGCCGTGAGCAGGATCAGGCCGGATTTCTCCCAGCAGGCCAGGGTGATCAGCAGCGAAAGGGGGCCATAGGCAATCGCTCGGCGCCGGTGACCGGCGTACCAGTCAAGGGTTGCGTGCAGCAACAAAAGACCGAAGACGTGGGCCGAGAGGTTGTTCACGCCGCTCGACAACGACATGAACGACGGCATGCTCAGCGGACTCAGGGCGTAGAACACCGTGCCGATGACGACCCACCAGCTGGACCCGAGCAGCCTCAGCAGCAACAGACCCATGAGTGCGATCGCGAGGGCCTGCATCAGCACCCGCCAGGCGATCGTGAAGTCCCAGTTCAGTGGTGCGAGCTGGGCGAAGATCGCGTAGACGAAACGCAGCCCCGGTGCGATGTGGTCGTTCACCGGCGTCAGCAGTTCGCCCGGGCTGA
The DNA here is from genome assembly GCF_035687465.1 of Kribbella sp. Classification (NCBI taxonomy): domain Bacteria; kingdom Bacillati; phylum Actinomycetota; class Actinomycetes; order Propionibacteriales; family Kribbellaceae; genus Kribbella; species Kribbella sp. The sequence continues at coordinate 3,427 of NZ_DASRXP010000605.1, read as the reverse complement.
AGCCGCGGCTGCCCTGCACCATGAAGTCCAGGTCGTCGCTCAGCCACGAACCACGTCGGGCCAGCAGGCCGAGCACCAGTGCCTGGACGACCGCGACGGCCAGCACGACGGCCCGCAGTACGGTCGTGTCCGGCGCCCGGCGATGCCGCGCGACCATGCCCCAGATCCCCCTCATGGAGCCGGACTATATGACAGTTCGGCCACTCCCGGATTTTGTCGCGCCACTCTCTGTTCAAGGTGGCTACTCGCTGGTAGCGTCCCGCGGACAGACCGGGAGGGGTTGTTGTGGGGAATCGCAGTCGTGCCCTGGTGATCGCACTGGGGATCTTCTTCGTCGGCATTGCGGCACTGGCCAAGTTCTACGCGTATCCGACGCTGGCGGTGGCGCCGTCCGACCAGGTCGCGCACACCGTGTCGACAGGTCCGGACGCGACCATCTTCAGCGCCGCGGAGCTGAAGGAGAAGGAAGTCGCGCTGACATCGCGCCGTACCGTTCGCGGCGATGTGGTCGCCTCGAAGAACATCAGCAAGGCACTGAAGCGTGATGTCGTCGTGTTCGACACCGCGGTGGTCACCGACGACGACGCGAACTACGAGTTCCCTGACGACTCGGTCCAGGACAAGACCAAGGCGGCACCGCTGAGCTTCGTGCAGGAGCGGGTCGTCCTGGACGCGCACACCGGCGAGTCGGTGCGGTGGGATCCCGAGGACTCCGGCGACAACAGTGGTGAGTACATCACCACGACGCTGGCCAAGGAGGACCGGCTCAAGCCGGATCCGGAGAGCGAGTTCTTCAAGGGTCATGAGGGTCTGGTGCTGAAGTTCCCGTTCGGCACCGAGAAGTTGACCTATCAGTTCTGGGACACCACCACCCGCAAGGCGTTCCCAATCGAGTTCAAGCGCGAGACCACGCTGAACGGGCTGAAGGTCTACGTCTTCGAGCAGGACGTGCCGAAGCAGAACCTTCCGTTGAAGGATCCGCTGATGGTGCCGGGCAGCCTGGTCGGCGAGTCGGGCAAGGACTCCGTCGAGGTGAAGCGCAGCTACCAGAACCACCGGACCCTGTGGATCGAGCCGGTCACCGGCGCGATCATCAAGGGCGAGGAGCAGCAACTCGCGTCACTCGACTACAACGACGAGGCGAAGGTCACCGCCACCCAGGTGACGATCGCGTACGACGACGAGACGGTGAAGAAGAACGTCGAGGGCGCCAAGGTGGACGGCATCGACGAGGGCGGCTACAAAGACAAAGCCGCCCAACTCCACCTGATCGGCTTCTGGGTCCCGCTGATCTCCCTCATCCTCGGCCTCCTGATCCTGGCGCTAGTCGCATTCCTGAGCCTGCGTCCACGCGTAGCCCGCCGCGCCGCAAGCTAACTGCTGGTCAGGGTTTGTGGGTTGTCCAGATTGCGGTGCCTGGGATCAGGGCGCCGCGGTCTGGGCCCCAGCCGCCCCACACCTGGTGGTGGCCGGCCGGCCACTCGGGTTCGAGGAGGTCGTCGACGACCAGGCCGGCTCCGGTGAGGGCGCGGATCCAGTCGCCGGTGGTGCGGTGGTGTTCGGCGTAGACGGGGGTGCCGTGGTCGTCGACTTCGACGTACGGCGTGCGGTCGAAGTACGACTGGGTGATCCGCAGGCCGGCCGGGGTCGGGTCGTCCGGCAGGCTCCACCGGATCGGGTGCGTGACCGAGAACACCAACCGGCCCTTCGGCTTGAGCATGCGGGCGATCTCCCTCAATGCCACTCCGGCATCGGCGACGAACGGCAACGCGCCGAACGCCGAACACGCGATGTCGAAAGTCTCGCTCCGGAACGGGATCGCCGTCACATCCGCCGCGACAGTCCGTACTGCGGTGCTGGTGCGGCGATCGAGTTCCTTGCCGACCCGCAACTGTTCCACCGCGATGTCGAAGGCAACCACGTCCGCGCCTTGCCCGACGAGCCAGCGAGAGCACTGAGCGGCGCCACAACCAACTTCCAGGATGCGCTTGCCCCGGACCGGCCCGAGCAGTTGCGCATCAGCCTCGTCCACACCCTCAGGGCACCAGACGAACCGGTCGTCACCGAGGAACTCACCATGTTCCTCGAGGTATTCGTCCGCCGCCGAGTCCCAGTAGATCCGGCTCGCCCGCGACGTCTCCGCTTCACTCAGTTCAACCCGTTGCGGCTCGACCACGCGATCACCCTATCCGCAGCACTCCTGGGGTCTGCAGCCCCCAGAAGCAGCTGTTACTCGCTCAGCCGGGTGTCGGCGTAGACGTTCATCGCGTCACGCAGATACTCGGTCAGCTCGGCGCCACCAATGGTCGCCTGGAACCGTTCGTCGTCGACGTACATCTGCCCGAGCCCCTTGTACGCATCCTTGTTCGGGGTCCAGAACAAGCTAATGATCTCGTAGTGCAGCTGGATCAGTTCCTGCACGCTCGGCGCCAGCACGTCCACACCTTCCGCTTTCAGGGCCGCGAGACCCTCGTGCACCTGGGTGTACCCGGTGCGCGCTTTCTCGGCATCCGCCTCGGACCACCCACGCATCCGCTGGTAGCTGGCGTCCACCGCCTCGTCGCCCCACCGTTCCCGGGCCTCGGCCTCGTACGGGTTGTGCTCGAATCCTTCGAAGACCTTGTCTGGTGCCATCTCTCCTCCACGCTCGATGTTCTCGATGGTGGAGTCGACGGTCCGGATCAGCCGGCCGAGGCGGAGTTGCTCGCGCAGCAACCACTCCTTGTGCCGGCCGAGCACCTCGATCGTGCTGCTCGTACTCCGGCGCGCGATCACCTCGGCGACCACGTCCAGGCTCAGCCCGAGATCGCGCAGCAGCAGGATCTGCTGAAGCTGCAAGAGCTGCTCCTGGTCGTAGTACCGGCGGCCGTTGGGGGCCGTTCGCGCCGGGACCAGCAATCCGATCGCGTGGTAGTGCCGCAGCGTGCGGGAGGTGACCCCGGACTCCTTGGCCACCTCGGTGATGGACCACGCCATTTCTTCCTACCGTCCGTTGCGCCGACTTCCAGAATCGACGGTAGATGTTGCCGCTACGTCAACTTCAACCCGATTAACCCGCGCGTTCGGCGAGGGCGTGGTTCATGGCGTTGAACTGGGGCTTGATCTTGTCGTTGAGCCAGCCGGCCATGAACGGTACGGCGACGCCGCGGAACTTCTCCTCCTGGATGAGCCTGGAGCGGCCGCCGTCGAGCGGCTCGATCCGGAACGCGTGCTCGCCGTCGAAGATGCCGCCGAACCCGACTTTGCCGATCCAGCGAAGTTCCTTGCCGGGATCGGCCGCGAGCAGTTCGGGGGTGAAGGTGGTCTCCTTGCCGGTGGTGTCCTTCAGCACGTTGGTGATGGTGTCGCCGACCGTGAGTTCGCCGGTGGAGGAGACGATGAACGGATTCCACTCGGGGTAGGCGTCGCGGTCGGCGAGCACCTTCCA
>NZ_DASRXP010000604.1:0-34879 GCF_035687465.1 Kribbella sp. | reverse complement strand
GAATCAGGTTGTCCAGATCGGGCAGCCGGCGCCGGACCTCCGCGATGGCTGACCGGGCCCGGCCGGTCCAACCGGCGGGGACCTCCTCCTTCAGGCCGCCGACCCGGTTGAACATGTAGTGCATCCGGCCGCCGGACAGCTCCTCCATCACCGCCTGCAGAGTCTCCCGCTCCCGGAACGCGTAGAAGACCGGCGTGATGGCGCCCAGTTCCAGGGGGTACGAGCCGAGGAACATCAGGTGGTTCAGCACCCGGTTCAGCTCGGCCAGCAGGGTGCGCAACCAGACCGCGCGAACGGGGACCTCGAGGCCCATCATCCGTTCGACCGCCATCACCACGCCGAGCTCGTTGGAGAACGCGGACAGCCAGTCGTGCCGGTTCGCCAGCACGATGATCTGGCGGTAGTCGCGGACCTCGAAGAGCTTCTCGGCGCCGCGGTGCATGTAGCCGATGATCGGTTCGCAGCCGACGATCCGCTCGCCGTCCAGGGTCAGCCGGAGCCGCAGTACGCCGTGCGTCGCGGGGTGCTGGGGCCCGATGTTGAGCACCATGTCGGTGGTCGGCAACTCCGAGCCGGAACCGGTCCCGCCACGCTCGAACTGCGGGTCCAGCCCAGCGGCTCCCGGGCCAATTCCGACCACTCGCTCCGTACTCATGCCCCCTATCGTGACAGGCTGGTTGTCGTGGACGACCTCTTCGCACCATCGGATGTCAGCTGGACACCGGTCTCGCCCAAGCTCGCGGCTGTTCGCAGAGTGAGTGCGGCGATCATGATCGGCGTGGTGGCGATCGCCGGGCTGCTCTTGTTCGGGCTGCTGCTGGACTGGCTGTACGCCGTACTGTGGCTGGTGCTGATGGCCGCCATCTTCGTCTGGACCTGGATCCTGATCGGCCGGAACCAGCGGTCCTGGAAGTACGCCGAACGCGAGGACGAGTTGCTCGTCAGCCACGGCATCCTGTTCCGCCAGCTGGTGGTGGTCCCGTACGGGCGGATGCAGTTCGTCGACGTGGCGGCCGGTCCGCTGGAGCGGTCGTTCGGCATCGCGACGGTGGAGCTGCACACTGCGACCCCGGCGACCGACGCCAAGATCCCCGGGCTGCATCCGGACGAGGCGAGCCGGTTGCGTGACAGGTTGTCCGCGCTCGGCCAGGCACAGGCGTGGGGCCTGTGACCGAGCCCACCGCACCACCCCAGGCGCGCCCGGCCGAGCGCACCGGAGAGCGACTGCACCCGCTGACCCCGTTCGTGAAGGGCTGGGGGTACTTCGTCGTCGCCGCGTTCGCGATGGCCAACAACGAGGGCCTGCGCAGCAACCTCAAGATCGCCGGACTCGGGCTGCTCGCCGTCCTGGTCGGCGGCATCCTGCTCGGCGCGCTGTCCTGGTGGTTCACCAAGTGGCAGCTGACCGACGACGCGATCAGGGTCGACAGCGGCTTCCTGTTCCGCCGGACCCGGATCATCCGGTTCGACCGGATCCAGGCGATCGACGTGGCGCAGCCGTTCGTGGCGCGGCTGTTCAACATGGCCGAGCTGCGGATGGACGTCGCCGGCGGCGGGAAGAACGACGGCCGGCTGAGCTACTTCACCTACGAGGAGGCCGCCAAGCTGCGGGCCACTCTGCTGGTCAGGGCCAAGGGCGAGCAGGCCGCCGAGGCCGAGGCCCAGGCGCCGCAAGTGGAGTCGCCGCCGCTGCTGGTGGTTCCGACAGGTCGCCTGCTCGGTGCGACCCTGCTGTCTTCGACAGTGCTCGGTAGCCTCGCCGGTTTGGTCTGGTTGATCATCGCCACCACAGTGCTGGACTTCCGGTTCGGTCTGTTCGCTGGTCTGCCGCTGCTGCTCGGTGTCGTGCAGCCGATCTGGAAGGGTGTCGTCGGCAACCACGGCTTCACCCTGTCCGAGACGCGCGATGGGCTGAGGACCAAGCGGGGCCTGTTCGACGTGCAGCGCCAGACGGTTCCGCCCGGCCGCGTGCAGGGCCTGCTCATCACCGAGCCGCTGATCTGGCGACTGCTCGGCTGGTCGCGGGTGGACCTGGACATCGCCGGTGTGGCGGGCAACAAGTCCGACGGTGAGGACGAGCACGATGGCGCCCAGCTCCTACCGGTCGGTGAGCGCCAGGAGGTGGCCGGTGTGCTCGCGCGCGTGCTGCCCGGGTTCGACCTGTCCCGCATCGAGATGCACCAGGCCCCGGAGCGCGCCAAGTGGTTGCGCCCGATCGGCTGGCGCTACTTGTCGTACGGCTCCGACGAGCAGGTACTGGTGACCACCCGGGGCTGGGTAAGCCGCCGTACGTCGATCGTGCTGCACCACAAGACCCAGTCTGTCCGACTGCAGCAAGGCCCGCTCCAGCGCCGCCTACGCCTCGCCAACGTCCACATAGACACGCCCCTGGGCCCGACGGATGCCATAGCCCTCCACCGCGATGTAGACGACGCTGCAAACCTCCTAGAGGCTCAGGCCAGCAGAGCCCGAGAAGCACGCCGTACTGCGTCCGCGCCCGCTCCCGTCCACACCCAGCCGAACCCGCCGAGCCCAGAGGGATCCAGTAGCTCAGTGGCCTCGCCCGCGGACGACAGCTCGGCCAAGTAGCGCAGGGGATCGGTCCGGGCGAGCTCCTGGCTCGGACGGCTACTGCTCACCCCCAATGCGCTGAGCGCTGAGCGTTGGGTGGTAACCAAGCTCCCCGGAACCGCTGCGGCCAGCGAGTCCAGCGCGACGTGCGCGGTGATGTCGCAGGAGCCGTCGAGGATCAGCGAGCATTCGCGGCCCTTGCGGAAGGCGGTCAGAGTCCCGCACGGCGGACGGTCGGCGCGGGTGTGTCCGTAGTCGATTGCGATCGCAACGGCATCGTCGAGGCGGCGGGCAACGTCCGCCCAGGCTGCGTCCCGAGTGGTCCCGACCTCGGCGCGGTCACCCGGTTCGGTCAGCGGCCACCACTTCTCCAGCCACGAGAGGTCGTTGCCTGAGACAACCTCACCCACCGTGAGATCCGCCAGCAGGTAGCGCGGGACCCCAGAGTCGTCCAGTTCGACGAGCTCGCAGGGGAGGTTGTCGAGCCATTCGTTCGCGATCACCAGGCCGGTCAGCCGGTCGGGCAGCTCGTCGTCCAGTTCGATGTCCCGTACTGCGAGTCCCTCGGCGCGCAGCGCATCCCCGAGCTCGCCCTCCCCGGCGCCGATGTCGGTGATCTCGCTGAAACCCAGATCCCGTGCGAGGCGGGCGATCGCCCGGGCGAACAACGGGGACGCGTGCACCGAAGTACGGAAGTGGGCGGCTGGTCGTTCGACGCGGTAGAAGCCACCCGGTCCGTAGAGCGCTTCCTGCCAAGCCTCCCGGAAGGTTGCCATCTAGTGGCCCAGGGGGACCGAGCCGACCAGTTGCCAGACCTGGTCCTCGCCCTCCCGCCAGATGGTCAGATCGTCGAGCCGGACGGTCGGCGCGGCCTCAGCCGCGAGCGCCGCCTGAGCCTCGGCGAGGACAGCGGCAGTGGCGGAGGAAGCGGAGGCGATGGTCAGGTGCGGATGGGGGTCCGGATACTCACCGCCGTAGGGCGGGCATTCGGGGAACGCGGCGAGCACGGTCTTGAGCAGTTCGAGAACCTGGTCGAAGGGTTCGGGTCGCAACCAGACCGTCCCGTTCGGGAACTGGCCGGCGGTCGGGAAGCTGAGGTCGAACGGCTCCACCGAGGCGACCGCGTCCTCCAGTCGCTGCACATGTTCCGGCGATGGATCGCTGACCCAGGGCACCAGCACGGTCACGTGCGGCGGAATCAGTTCGGTCAGCGTGAGGTCCGGCCGGCTCGATGAGGAGGAGACGGATCGCCATCGATCGGTGTACGAGGCAAGCTCCGGCACCGCGACCAGGATCGCTGTCCGCGCGGTCCACGCATCCACTGAGTGTTCGCTCACCGCATCATGCTCCCACCTGTGCCGACCACTAAGCTTGAGTCGACCGCACGAACCGTCTGGTACCTGCACTAGTCAGGACTGGAACGTAGAGAGTGGACATGGAACGTATCGGCATCATCGGCTCCGGCCGGGCCGGGAGCGCCCTGGGAGCAGCCTTGGCGTCCGCCGGGTATCCCGTCACCGGCGTCGCCGCACGCTCGCAGGCGTCGCTCGAACGAGCCGCCCGCCTGCTGCCGGACGTCCCCGTGCTATCGCCGTCCGAGGTGACCACCCGGGCCGATGTGGTGCTGGTCGCAGTACCGGATGATGCGCTGGCCGAGGTTGCGGCCGGCCTTCCGTTGACGCGGGACCAGTACGTCGTGCATCTGTCCGGGGCGCACGGGGTCTCGGTTTTCGCAGGTACTGCGGGGATTCCGGTGGCGCTGCATCCGCCGATGACCTTTGTCGGGACGGCCGTGGACCTGACCGACGTTGTCTTCACGGCGACCGCGCCGGCCGAGGCCCAGCCGATGGTCGAGCGGCTGGTCAAGGCCCTCGGAGCCGGGGTCCAGTGGATCTCGGAGGAGCAGCGGGCGCTCTACCACGCGGGCCTCGTGCATGGCGCGAACCACCTGACCACGTTGCTCGTGCAGGCGTTCGCCGTACTGCGTGAGGCCGGCGTCGCCGACCCGGCGGCGACACTGGGGCCACTGCTGACCGCAACCCTCGACAACACGCTGCGGTCCGGTCATGATGCGCTCACCGGGCCGATCGCGCGCGGCGATGTCGACACGGTGGCAGCTCACCTGGCCGTACTGCGGGGGCGCGTGGCGAGCACGTACGCCGAGCTCGCCGGTGCCACTGTGGAGTTGGCGGTCGAGGCGGGCCGGCTGGATCGCGAGACGGCCGCGCGGTTCGAAACGGCGTTGGACTTCGAAGATGTGCTGGGGTATCGAACAGGGGAGGCACCGCAGTGAGACTCACCCAGACCAAGGCTGAGCTGCGAGCGGCGGCGGCGATCCGGCCCCGAGCGGTCGTGATGACGATGGGCGCCCTGCACGACGGCCACGCGGCCCTGCTGGCGGAGGCTCGCGAACGAGTCGGGCCGGAAGGCAGTGTGGTCCTGACGATCTTCGTGAATCCGTTGCAGTTCGGGCCGTCCGAGGACTTCGACCGGTATCCGCGGACCCTGGCCAGTGACCTGGCGATCGCGAAGATCGAGGGCGTGGATCTGGTCTTCAACCCGTCCCGCGACGAGCTCTACCCGAACGAGCCGTCCATCACGGTGCATCCCGGTCCGCTGGCCGACGAGCTCGAGGGGATGGTCCGGCCCGGGCATTTCGCCGGTGTGCTGACGGTGGTGTCGAAGATGCTGCACCTGACCGCACCGGACATCGCGCTGTTCGGGGAGAAGGACTATCAGCAGTTGACGCTGATCCGCGAGATGGTGTGCGATCTCGACATGGACGTCGACATCGTCCCGGTGCAGACCGTTCGCGAGGCCGACGGGCTCGCCTTGTCCTCACGCAACCGGTACCTGTCGGAGACCGAGCGTGACGAGGCGCTGGTCCTGTACCGCGCGCTCACCGCGGGCGCCAAGGCCGGAATGAACGGCCCTGACGCCGTGATGGCCGCCGCCCATGCCGAACTGGAGGCCGTGCCGTCGGTGAAGATCGACTACCTGGCCCTCCGCGCCCCCGACCTCGGACCGGTCATAGGCCCCGGCGAGGCCCGCATGCTGATAGCCGCCCGCGTAGGCACCACCCGTCTCATTGACAACATTTCCATCACGCTCCGGTGAAATCGGTTGATACGGTCGCCTGATGACTGCTCCTGCTGTGCCGCAGCGGTTGGCTGCGCCCGAACCAGGCTGGACCGATACGGTCGACGTGGTGGTGATCGGCTCGGGGATCGCCGGGCTCACCGCCGCGTTGCGGGCTCGCGAGCTCGGTTCGGTGCTGGTGGTGACCAAGGACGTCGTCGCCTCTGGTTCGACCCAGTGGGCTCAAGGCGGTATCGCCGCGGCGCTCGGTCCGGGTGACTCGCCTGAGGACCACCTCCACGACACCCTGGTGGCAGGCGCCGGGCTCAGCGATCCAGCCGCAGTACGGGCTCTGGTGACCGAAGGACCGGATGCCGTCCGGGATCTGATCGAGCTCGGGGCGCGGTTCGACACGATGGCCGGAGGAGACCTGTCGCTGACCCGGGAGGGCGGGCACCACCGCAACCGGATCGCGCACGCCGGCGGAGACGCGACCGGCGCCGAGATCGAGCGGGCGCTGGTCGCAGCGGTGAAGCGGGCGCCCGACATCCGGTTGATCGAGCACGCGCTGGTGCTGGACCTGCTCACCGCCGAGGACGGCGCCATCGCCGGCGTCACCCTGCACGTGATGGGTGAGGGCCAGTTGGACGGCGTCGGCGCGATCCGCAGCCGCGCGGTGATCCTCGCCTCGGGCGGACTCGGTCAGCTGTACGCCGCGACCACGAATCCCAGTGTCTCCACCGGGGACGGGATGGCCCTGGCTCTCCGGGCCGGGGCGAAGGTTCGCGATCTGGAGTTCATCCAGTTCCACCCGACCGTGCTGTGGCTGGGCAAGAGCGCCAAAGGCCAGCAACCGTTGGTATCCGAGGCGGTGCGCGGCGAGGGTGCGTTCCTGGTCGACCATCTCGGCAACCGCTTCATGCAGGGTCAGCACGAGCTGGCCGACCTCGCCCCGCGGGACATCGTGGCGAAGGCGATCATGCGGCAGATGCTTGCCACCGGCAAGGATCACGTCTTTTTGGACGCCCGGCACTTCGGTGACGAGAAGTGGCGGGTGCGGTTCCCGACCATCCTGGCCTCCTGCCGGTCGCACGGTATCGATCCGGTCCGCGAGCTGATCCCGGTCGCGCCCGCCTGCCACTACACGTCCGGCGGTATCTGGACGGATCTCCAGGGTCACACCTCCGTCCCCGGGCTCTACGCCTGCGGCGAGGTCGCCTGTACCGGGGTGCACGGCGCGAACCGGCTGGCCTCCAACTCCCTGCTGGAGGGCCTGGTCTTCGCCCGCCGGATCGCGGATTCGCTCGCCAGGGACCTTCCGCCGTTGCGCGAACCGGCTGTCGATGGGAGAGTGCCGGGCCTGGTCGATGCGGACGTCGTACCGGAGTTGCAGCGGGTGATGACGGTCGGTGCCGGCGTCATCCGGAGCGCGTCCGGACTGTCGGAAGCGGGTGCCAGACTCGGGAAACTGATCGAGCAACCGGCCGGCGAGCCCGGCACGCCTGGATGGGAGGCGACGAACCTGGTCACGGTCGCGTCAGCGCTGATCGCGGCCGCTACCGTCCGTGAGGAGAGTCGCGGGGCTCACTGGCGCGAGGACTACCCGGATCGCGACGACGAGCACTGGTCGGGCAATCTGGACCTCACGTTGCCGGCCGAGGAAGATTCGGCGCGGCCGGCCACGACCTTCGTGGCGCTGAAGGATTCACCGGAGGGGAAGTAGCAGCATGGATGACACTCTCGACAGGCAATGGGTCGAGGACCTCGTCCGGGCCACCATCGAGGAGGACCTGGCCGGCGGGGTCGACGTCACCACCACGGCCACGGTCGACGCTGACCAGGTCTCGGTCGCGGAGCTGGTCGCGCGGGGCGACGGCGTGGTCGCAGGCCTCGAGATCGCCGACCTGGTGATCCGGCTGGTCGCGGGCAAGGGCGAAGAGGTGGAGATCGAGCACTCCGTCACCGACGGGGCCTCGGTCAAGGCCGGCGACGTCCTGATGACCGTGCGCGGCAAGACCCGGCAACTGCTCACCGCTGAGCGCACCACGCTGAACCTGCTCTGCCATCTCTCCGGGGTCGCCACCCTGACGCGGCGCTGGGTCGATGCGGTCGAGGGCACCGGCGCGGTCATCCGCGACACCCGCAAGACGATGCCGCTGCTGCGTACGCTGGAAAAATACGCGGTGCGCTGTGGCGGCGGGAAGAACCACCGGATGGGGTTGTCCGACGCTGCCCTGATCAAGGACAACCACGTGATCGCCGCCGGCGGGGTCGCGGAGGCGTTCCGCCTGGTTCGCAAGGCCTATCCGGAGATCGCGGTCGAGGTCGAGGTGGACTCGGTCGAAGACGCGCTGATCGCGGTGGATGCGGGCGTCGATCTGATCCTGCTGGACAACATGGACGTGCCGTCGTTGCGCGAGGCGGTCGAGAAGGTGGCCGGCCGGGCCCGACTGGAGGCCTCCGGCGGGCTGACGCTCGACGCGGCTCGCGAGGTCGCCGAGACCGGTGTCGACTTCCTCGCGGTGGGCGCGCTGACGCATTCGGCGCCGGTGCTCGACATCGCGTTGGACCTCCAGGAAGCCTGATGCTGCTCGCCGTCGCAGTGGAGAACACCCGCACTCTGGTCGGCCTGCTCGACAGCGACCAGGGTGAGGCCACGGACGGCGGCACGGTCAAACGCCACTGGTGGGTCGGCACCGACACCCGCCGTACTGCGGACGAGTGGGCCGTGCTCCTCGAGGGACTGCTGTCCGGCGAGACTCAGGTCGACGGACTGGCCGTCTGCTCGGCCGTCCCGAGTGTGCTCCACGAGCTCCGGGACCTGGTCGCGCGCTACTACCCGGGCGTACCGAGTGTCGTGGTGGAGCCGGGGGTGAAGACCGGCCTTCCGGTGCTCGTCGACAACCCGCGGGAGGTCGGCACCGATCGGATCGCCAATGCGCTGGCCGCGGTCCACCGGTACGGTGCTCCCTGCATCGTGGCCGACTTCGGTACGGCGACCACCGTGGACGTGGTGAACGCGAGCGGCGCCTTCATCGGCGGAGCGATAGCACCGGGGATCGAGACCGCGATGGATGCGCTCGGGCAGTCCGCGGCCCAGTTGCGCCGGGTGGAGTTGCTCCGCCCCCGCTCGGTGGTCGCGAAGAACACGGTGGAGGCCTTGCAAGCAGGCGCGGTGTTCGGATTCGCCGGTCTGGTCGACGGCATCGTGAACAGGATCGTCGCCGAGCAGGGCTTCGACCGCTCAGCCGTCACCGTGGTCGCGACTGGCGCCCTGGCCGCGCTCGTGGTCGAGGAATGCGACCAGATCGACCAGCACGAACCTTTCCTGACCCTGCTCGGTCTGCAGCGCGCCTTCGCCCGCAACCGCTAGACGGTCACTCTCCGTCAGTTCTGGTTCACCGCCATACCCTCTTGTGCACAGGCCGTAGCAGGATCACGATGAGACGAGCGACACCCGGGCGGGGAGGTCCGGGGCCACGGGGAGATGTGCGTGGTCGCAGCGCGCGGGTCGCGGTCCGGGGGAGGATCGATTGTGAAGTCCACCTATCGCGTGCTGGCGCAGCTGATCGCAATCGGCGTGCTGCTGCAGGCCATGACCATCGCGCTCGGCTGGTTCATGGTGCTGAAGGATGTCGACGGCGGCGCGGTGTTCGACAAGAACACCGACTTCAACTTCGGCCAAGTGGCGCACGGCATGATCGGCCTGATAGCGATCCCGTTGCTCGCCATTCTGTTGCTGATCGTGTCCTTCTTCGCCGGCATCGCCGGTGGGGTCAAGTGGGCCGCGATCGTGTTCGGACTCGTCGTCCTGCAGATCGCACTGGCCTTCGTCGCGTGGGGTGCACCGGTGATCGGCGCACTGCACGGCGCCAATGCGCTGGCCCTGATCGCTGTCGCGGGGATGGCGGGCAAGCGGGCGGCGAACCAGCCGGCGGCCGCCGCGCCGACCAGTACTGAGGCGACCATCTAGATGCCCTTGGCAACCTTCGAGGGCCGGTCGTGACCGCTCGGCTGCCCCGTCGCCGCGTGCTGGTCGCGCTCGTGGCGACGCTGGTGGTGCTGGCGCCGCTGGGCTGGATGTGGCAGCAGAGCCTGGTGCCGAACGGCCTGGCGCCGATGGACATGGGGTACGCCGACTACGGTGGCGGCCCGGCGATGTCGATGGCGCACGCCGGCCACGGACGTGATCTCAGCAAGCTGGTCGCGCCCGCGAACCAGGCGGCCGACGTTTCGGTGAAGCTGGTCGCGCGCAAGGAGAGTTTCGACATTCCCGGCCGGGGCCCGATGAAGGGGTACACCCTCAACCACACGTCACCGGGCCCGCGGATCACCGCGAAACAAGGCGATCTCGTCGAGGTGACGCTGATCAACGAGTCGGTCCCCGATGGGGCCACTCTGCATTGGCACGGAGTCGACGTACCGGCTGCTGTGGCCGGCGTCGCCGGTGTCACGCAGGACGCGGTGATGCCGGGACAGACCTTCGTGTACCGGTTCGTGGCGGTCGACGTGGGGACGTACTGGTACCACTCGCACCAGTTGTCGCACGAGCAGGTGAAGGACGGCCTGTACGGCGTACTCGTGATCTCGCCCTCTCCGAGCGACGTGATCGCGGCGGTGCACACGTACGACAAGATCCGGACGGTCAACGGGGAGTACGGCGAGCGCCGGGTCTCCGCGGTGCCGGGGAGCACGGTGCGGGTTCGGCTGATCAACACCGACAACGGACCGATGGCTGCCTGGGTCGACGGCGCGCAGTACCGGGTTGTTGCTGTGGACGGTACAGAGGTGAACGGGCCGACTCTTGTCGAGGGGAAGTCTGTGCTCGTGACGGCGGGCGGTCGGATCGACCTGGCGATCACCTTGCCCAGTGGGGCGATTCGCATCGGACTGGGTGGTGGGCCGACGACTTTGGTGATCGGCTCGGGGGACGCGCCGACGGGTGCCGAACCTGGTGCGTCGGTCGATCTGCTGAGCTATGGGAAGACGGCTGCGCTGCCCTTTGATCCTGCTTCGGCGGATCGGCATTTCGAGTACCGGATCGGCAGGCGGCCCGGGTTCTACGACGGCGTACCTGGGCTGTGGTGGACGATCAACGGGCACCAGTTCCCGAAGGTGCCGATGTTCGTGGTGGCCGAGGGGGACATCGTACGGATGACCGTGCAGAACAAGTCAGGCCAGGTGCACCCGATGCATCTGCACGGACACCACGTCGTCGTGCTGAGCCGCAACGGCGTGGCCGCGACCGGCTCCCCCTGGTGGGTCGACTCCCTCAACGTCGAGGACGACGAAACCTACGAGATCGCCTTCGTCGCCGACAACCCCGGCATCTGGATGGACCACTGCCACAACCTCCCCCACGCCGCCCAGGGCCTCATCACCCACCTCATGTACGAAGGCATCACCACCCCCTACCACCACAACGGCCCCACCAAGAACCAGCCGGAATAGGACCGTCTACTTCCCGTAGTGGAACCGGGCTTGCAGGATCACGAGATCGTCGGCGTCGACGAGGTACACCAGTCGGTGCTCGCTGTCGATCCGCCGCGACCAGGCTCCTTGGAGCATGTGCTTCAGAGGTTCAGGTTTACCGATGCCGCTCTGTGGGTCGCGCAGCGCATCCTCGATCAGACGGTTGATGCGCTTGACTTGCTGCCGGTCCGCGCCCTGCCAGTAGGTGTAGTCCTCCCAGCCGTGCGGAGTGAACACGAGCCTCACGTCAGCTCGTGTTCCTCCCGTTCACCTCGCTGGGCCTGTGCCAAGCTCTCGAGCAGCCGCCGGGCGTTGGCCGGCACGCGCAGCAGGTGCGCCGTCTCCTCCAACGCGCGGTAGTCGTCGAGGGACAGCAGGACGGCTCCGCCCGCTTTCGACGTGATCTCCACCGGAGTGTGATCCTCGTTGACCTGCTCGATGAGTGGGAACAGATCCTTGCGTGCGGCCGATGCCGTGATCGCCATGGGATCCCCTCTCTGGTTGGTTGCTGCCTGTTGATCGCTCGAGCGCAGTGGTACAGGAAATGGTACCAGTTGATTGGTCGAGCGATCAGTCGATTGGGCGGCCGACGGTTAGGGCTTTGGCCAGGGCTGGGGGTAGGAGGGTGTGATAGGCGGCGTCGGGGGTGGTGCCGGTGGCGTCGAGGGTTTTGGAGAAGAAGCAGCGGGCGGCGGCTGCCAGGGCGACGTCGAGGACGTCTTCGTCGCTGAGGCCGAGGGCGCGCAGTACGTCGACGTCCGACTGGGTGATGGTGTCGGCGGCGAGCGCGACCTTGCGGGCGAAATCCATCACGGCCCGGTCGACGGGATCTTCGGCCGGCGTGGTGACGAGCGTCGCGACCTCGTCGGATGAGAGGAACTTGTCGGCTAGAACCTGGCCGTGCGCGAGGCAGCAGTAGCTCGACTTCAGGGCGGTCGCGGCGGCCAGGGTGGCGAGTTCATAGCGGCGCAGGTCCATTCCTGCCTTGATCGCGCCGTTGAGCTGCGCCCAAGCCTGGTAGACCTCCGGCCTGGCCGCGAAGGTCCTGACGAAATTCGGGATATGTCCGGCCGGCGCCCGGTTCGCCTCGAGATGGGCAGTGTTTTCGGGCGTACTGATGAAAGTCATAGAGGTCCCCCCTTGCTGTTGAACCCCACGGTAAGGCCCAAGCACTGCCGCCCACTTGCAACAAGCTGCAACTTTCTTGCTACGCCGATCTCAACGTCGACCCGAGGGTTTCCGGCCGGGTGCAACTGCAGCGCTGGAACGGCAAGACCTGGGTCGTCCTCACCACGAACGCCTAGCTGTAAGACCAGCCGGTCCAGTTGTCCACAGTGATGTGGATGAAGGGGCCGGCTGGTGGCGTCTCGGCGTACTGCGGGTACTTGGCCACCAAGCCCTCGGCGGAGGCGTCAGAGCTCACGGCGGCGTGGCCGTCGGCGCGGATCCACCAGAGCTGGGTCCAGTCCGCGTCGTAGTGGTCGAGCAGGAGTGAAACCTGGGGATTCCAGGCGATGTTGCGGAGGCGGCGGAGGTTCGTGGTTGTCTTGGGTTTGTGGTCGATCGCGATGAGCAGTGAATCGTCGCCGGTCAGGGCGAACGTCACCGGCACGATGTGCGGGCGCATATCCTCACCCGTAGTGGCCAGAAAGACCCTGTCCGCCAGGCGGAACCGCTGCCGGCAGACGTCGGCCGGAAGTATCACGATTCGGTCCTCCTTCTAGGCATCGGCTTGTCCACACTATGTATGGTCAAGCCGGTCCCTGCAGTGAGGCGGTATCCGCGACGAGGTAGGTGAGGCGAGATGGTCAGGGTGCGGCTCGCCCTTGCCTCGGCCGTGGTTCTCAGCGCCGGCGTGCTGACCGCGTGCTCGTCCGACCCGACCCCGTCCGCGGTCACGATCGGGTGGGCGGACAACACCCGCCAGGCCGTCCAGGTCAGCTGGAAGGACTCGAACGCCCCGAACCGGATCTCCATCGAAGGCATCGTCAGCTCGAGCCCGTCGTACATCAAGTATCTGGCCGCGGGGGAGCCGAACAGCTGGGCGATCCCGACCTCGGCGTTCCCGCCGGACGGCAACTACAAGATCGCCTTGGCCGTCGGTACTTCGCAGGGTGGCATCACCAGCAAACTGGCCCGCTCCCCGATGTTCGACACGGACGGACCGCAGCGGCCCTCGGACGCGGTGGCGACCCCGAGCGGCAAGGACGTGGTGGTGACCTGGAAGGTGCCGCCGCCCGCGCAGGACTTCACCCCGGGGGATCCGCTGGACGTGCCGAAGGGGAGCCAGGTCTACCAGCCGGTGATCGGCAGTAACGGTCAGCCGTTCCGCGCGGTCGGGGCCGGGACCACCTCGACCCGGCAGGTGGTGAAGAACGTCAAGCCGCCGTACTTCTTCCAGTTGCGGGCCAAGAACGAGTGGGCTTCGCTGACTGGCGGCGAGATCTCCGCCCGGACCAGTTACACGACGGCCGCGGTGCCAACGCTGTGGACCTTCGGGCATCAGATGATGATCCGCGGCAGGACCGTCCTACAGGAGATCAGCTGCGCCGAGAGCCGTTGCTTGGCGCAACAGAACACGGCGGCCGGGCTGACGGTTGTCGTGCTGGCGCAGAACAAGGCCGGAGGTCCGTGGGTCCAGGCCGGGCGTGGGACCACCCAGCCCGGCGGGCACTTCGAAGTACGGGTCAACACCGTTGGCAGCCGCTCGTACCGCGCCTATGTCCCCGCCGCCAGCCGGGCGGGTTCCCTCTCGACCGAATCCAGCAGCAAGACGTACCTGACTCGCAGCCGTCTGCAGATCCAGGGCGCCGGGTACTCCGGCGGCAACCTCCACAACCGCAACGACGTGATCAATGCGGTCGTCGTGGTCCGTCCGGTCGTCAACAGCGCCGCGATGCTGCAGTTCTGGAACGGCAAGACCTGGGGCAACGTCAAGGCCACGCCGATCCGCAACGGCCGCGCCACGCTCGCCTTCAAGGCGACCAAGCCGGGCCTGTTCGCCTACCGCTTCCTGGTCCCCGGCACGTCGTACCTGGGCACGACGGTCTACGGCACAGCGACTCCCAGCCTGGTACTACGCGTCCGCTGACTCCGCCACCGCAGGCTCAGCCGGTACGACGTCGCTGGTCCGGCGGCGAAGCCTGTAGATCGCGTACGCCGCGACGAGGCCGACTGCGACAGCCACCAGAGCCCAGACGGAGAGTTGTCCGAAGATCTTGTCCGCGTTGTCGCCGATGTTGAACGCGACGATGCCGATCGTGGTCGACCAGGCGATACCGCCGGCCGCGTTGGCCGCGAGGAACTGCGGGTACGGCATCCGGAGCATGCCCGCCATCGGGCCGGCGAAGATCCTCAGCAGCGCGACGAACCGCCCGAAGAAGACGGTCCAGACGCCGTACTTGTGGAAGTACTTCTCCGCCTTCACGATCCGGACCTCGGAGAAGTGTCTGGACCGTCGCCCGAGCCGTTCGAACAGCCCGCGGCCGGCCTTGCGCCCGATGAAGTAGCCGATCGAGTCGCCGATGATCGCGCCGGTGGCGGCCGCGCCGATCACCAGCACCAGCCGCAGGTCACCTTGGGACGCCAGCAGCGCGGCCGCGATCAGCGTGGTCTCGCCGGGCAGCGGGATGCCCATGCTCTCGATCCCGATCACCAGGCCGACGACGAGATAGGCCAGGATCGCGAACCCCCCGGTCGGTATCGAAATGGCCAATGCGTTGAATGTTTCCCCCATACCTCCATCCTGGCATCCGGGGGCAACTAGTTACCTGACCTGTGATCTAGTCCGCCCGGGGAATCTCCGCAGGGATGCCATTGGTCGAGGGGGCGACGGGTGGCGGAGTCGGGTTGAAGGCCTTGGTGACGTTCTGCAGGGCTGACGTGACCTCGGACGGGATCACCCAGAAGGTGTTACCCGGGCCCTTCGCGAGTTCCGGCAGCATCTGCAGGTACTGGTAGGCGAGCAGCTTCGGGTCCGGGTCGTTGCGATGGATCGCCTCGAACACTGTGTCGATCGCCTGCGCCTGCCCCTCGGCGCGCAGGATGGCGGCCTGCCGGTCGCCCTCGGCGGTCAGGATCCTGGCCTGCCGCTGCCCCTCGGCGCTGAGGATCGTGGCCCGCTTCTCCCGGTCCGCCCGCATCTGCTTCTCCATCGACTCCTTGATCGAGACCGGCGGATCGATCGCCTTCAGCTCGACCCGGTTCACCCGGATGCCCCACTTGCCGGAGGCCTCGTCGAGGACGCCGCGCAGTTGCGAGTTGATGTGCTCGCGCGAGGTCAGCGTCTTCTCCAGGTCCATGCTGCCGATCACGTTGCGCAGCGTGGTGACGGTGAGCTGCTCGATCGCCTGGATGTAGTTGAAGATCTCGTACGCCGCGGCGCGGGGATCCGTGACCTGGAAGTACAGCACCGTGTCGATGTCGACGACCAGGTTGTCCTCGGTGATCACCGAGCGCGGTTCGAACGACACCACCTGTTCGCGTAGGTCGATCAGCTGCCGGGGCCGGTCGATGAACGGGATGACGATGTTCAGTCCGGGCTCGAGCGTGCGCAGGTACCGGCCCAGCCGTTCCACGTTGCTGGCCCTGGCCTGCGGCACGATCCGGACGGTACGCAGTACGAGCACGACCGCCAGAACGGCGACGACCAGCCCGACGATCAGTTCGGCCATGGTTCCTCCCGGGGATGGACGAGGGCGGTGGCGCCCTCGATTGCGAAGACGTCGACCCTGGTCCCGGCCGGGATCAGCAGGTCGGGATCGTAGGACCGCGCGGTCCACTCCTCGCCGCCGATCCGGACCCGGCCCGGATCGCGTCCGACCGGACTCAGGACAACCGCCTCGCGCCCGATCAGCGCGGCGACCCCGGTCCGCAGTTGCGGCGTACCGGTCAGGTGGCGGCGGGCGACCGGGCGGACCAGCGTGATCATGGCGGCGGCGGTGACGGCGAACGCGAGCAACTGCAGGCCGATCCCGAGCCCCAGCGCCCCCAGCGCGGCCGCGGCGAGCGCGGCGACGGCGAGCAGGAGCAGGTCGAGCGTGGCCGTCATCAACTCGGCGATGCCGAGGACGGCGGCGATGGTCAACCACAGAAGCCAGGACTGCATAAAAACCACCCGCGCCGGCGGAAGTGCCTGTCTTCTGAAGGTACTCCCGCTCAGCCCGTTGTGTTCCTAACAGTTCAGCTTTCTTCGGGCGCCTTCCCGGTCGGTACTACGACCAGCAGCGTGCTGATCTGGCGCGTCGCGGCGGGGTGGTTCGTCGCCGTCCGGCCCTTCCGGTAGCGATCGATCACCTCGGTGAGCTCCTGGTCGAGCTGCTCGGTCTCCGCCCTGGTCAGCCACAGCCGGCTGCGGTTCAGCTTGCTGAGGTCGTCCCACGGGTCGTCCCCGGCCAGCTCTTCGAACTGTTCGAGCACCCGCAGGATGTTGTTCCGGATCATCGTCTGGCTGGCGATCCGGCCGGCGCCGCCCGACTGGGTGCTGACCTCCAGGCCCTGGGCCGGCGCCCGCCAGGGGCGTTCACGGCCGTCCGTGGACGTGTCGGCGCGCTCGACGATGCCCCAGCGTTCGAGGGCGCGCAGGTGGTAGCTGGTCGCGGACGGCGTCAGCCCCGCCAGTTCGGCGCATTCCGTCGCGGTCAGCACCTTCCCGCTGTACAGCTCGTCGATGATCACCTGCCGGGCCGGATGGGCCAGGGCACGGATCGCCCGCGGATCGGTCAGGACCAGGCGCTTCTTCTTGGCCACGGCGACAGCGTAGCGGGTCCCTTGACGCCGTCATATCTGAAGCAGTAGCTTCATAACTATGAAGCAAACACTTCAGAACTCAGGGCCTGGCCGGTCGATCTGGTCGTTGCGGGACGTGCGGCTGGTGCTCCCCGCTCGCGCCGTCTCCTATGCCGGTGACTCGATCGCCCTGGTGGCGCTGATGCTGAGGGTCTCCGAGAACGGCGGTCCCGGCGCGATCACCGCGCTGCTGCTCGCCTTCGCCGTCCCGACGGTGGTGATGATCCCGTTCGCCGGTCGCATCGTCGACGGCTACGACTCCCGCAAGGTGCTGGTCTGGGCGTCTGTGCTGCAGGCGGCCGCTGGGGTCGGGCTCGCCTTCTGCCACGGCCTCGCCGCCACTCTGGCTCTGGTCTGCGTCCTGCAGTTGGGTCAGGCCGTGGCCGGCCCAGCGTGGGGCGCCCTGATCCCGCGGATCGTCGGTGAGGAGTTCGTCGGCAAGACGACGGGCACCAGCCAGGCCCTGATCGGCGTGGCGACGCTGGCCGGATCGGCCCTGGGTGGCTTGCTCGTCGGCTGGGCCGGCGATCGCGGAGCCCTGCTGGTGGACGCGTCGACGTTCGTCGGACTGGCTGTCGTGGCGCGCCTGGTTCGGACCCGGCGCAGCCCCGAGCGGGGCGCCGTACGGGAGCGGGGTGCGCTGACTGCCGGATTGCGGAGCATGTTCGGCGACCCGTTGCTGCGGATCCTCGTACCGGCTCTGTGGGTGTTCGTCCTGGCCGGCGAGGCGGTCAACGTGGTCGAGGTCTTCCTGATCACCGACGAACTCGGCCTCAGCTCTAGCGGGTACGGCGGAGTCCTGGCCGCCCAGGGAGCGGGCGCGATCGTCGGCGCCTGGTTCACCGGCCGGCTGCGGAACGACTCCGCCCGCTCACGGGCCGTGCTTGCCGGTACTGCGGCGATCGGGGCGTCCTGCATTCTGATGGGAGTGGCCGGGAACGTGGTCACCCTGGTGATCGGAGCCGTCTCGGTCGGGTTCGGCGGAGGCATGCTCAACGCCGCGACCAGCACCCTCGTCGTGACCCGGTCGGCCGAGGCGGTTCGTGGCCGGGTGATCGCCGCCCTGAGCGGAACCGCCCGGGCAGCCAGCCTCCTGGCTCTCCTGCTCGGTGGCCTCGTGGGTGCCCTGCTCGGTCCCCGGATGACCTTCGTGACCGCTGGTTCGGGGATGGCGATGATGACGGTCGTCACCGCGGTACTGCTGATCCGGGTCAGTAGGCAGTGGACAAAGGATTCGGCCGAAGAGGTGCTCACTCACTAGCCTTTAGGGCATGACTGACCCACGTGAGACCCCGGCGACCCCCGACAGCGGGCAGGACGACCTGCCCGAGCAGATCCGGGTACGCCGGGAGAAGCGTGACCGGCTGCTGTCGGAAGGGGTCCAGCCGTATCCGATCTCGGTGCCGCGGACACACACCCTGAAGGAGATCCGCGAACGCTACGACAGCCAGGAGCTGGAGCCCGACACCAAGACGGGTGAGCAGGTCTCGGTGGCCGGCCGGGTGATCTTCCTGCGCAACACCGGCAAGCTCTGCTTCGTCCGCCTCCGCGAAGGGGACGGCACCGAGTTGCAGGTGATGCTGTCGCTCGCCGATGTCGGCGAGGAGGAGCTGGCCCGGTTCTAGGCGCTGGTGGACCTCGGCGACCTGCTCTCGGTCCAGGGTGAGGTGGTGACGAGCCGCCGCGGCGAGCTGTCGGTGCAGGCGACCGGCTGGCAGATGGCCGCCAAGACGCTGCGGCCGCTGCCGAACGAGCACAAGCCGCTGAGCGAGGAGGCCCGGGTCCGGCTGCGCTATGTCGACCTGATCGTCCGGCCCGAGGCCCGCGACATGGTCCGGACCAAGGCGGCCGTGCTGAAGTCGCTGCGGTCGACGTTCGACCAGCAGGGCTTCATCGAGGTCGAGACGCCGGTGCTGCAGCTGACCAACGGCGGCGCCGCGGCCCGGCCGTTCCGGACCCACCTGAACGCGTTCGACCAGGAGATGCTGCTGCGGATCGCGCTGGAGCTGGATCTGAAGCGCGCGATGATCGGCGGCGTCGACCGGGTCTACGAGATCGGCCGGACCTTCCGCAACGAGGGTCTCGATTCCACTCATGCGGCGGAATTCTCGATGATCGAGGCCTACCAGGCCTACGGGGATTACGGCTCGATGAAGACATTGCTGCGCGACCTGATCCTCAATGCGGCCGACGCGGTCGGCCGCACGGTGGTCACCGGGCGCGACGGGTCGGAGATCGACCTGACCGCCCCGTGGCGCGAGGTGAGTGTTTTCGAGCTGATCTCGGAAGCGGTCGGTGAAGCGGTCGACGTGAGCACCGACGCGGCCCGGCTGACGAAGCTGGCCGAGCAGCACCAGGTCGAGTTGCAGCCCGGCTGGAATGCCGGTGAGATCGCGCTCGAGCTGTACGAGAAGCTGGTCGAGCACACCCTGATCCAGCCGACCTTCGTGCAGGACTATCCGGAATCGGTCCGGCCGCTGGCCAAGCCGCACCGGTCGGTTCCCGGGCTGGTCGAGGCGTTCGACCTGATCATCAACGGGGTCGAGCTGGCGCCGGCGTACTCCGAGCTCAACGACCCGGTGATCCAGCGGGAACGCCTGGTGGCACAGTCGTTGCTGGCCGCGGCCGGCGATCCCGAGGCGATGGACCTGGACGAGGATTTCCTCCGCGCGATGGAGTTCGGCATGCCGCCGGCCGGTGGGCTGGGGATGGGGCTGGACCGGCTGGTGATGTTGTTCACCGGGGCCGGTATCCGGGAGACGATTCTGTTCCCGTTGCTGCGTCCGGAGTGACCGCTAAATCGGGCCCGGGAGCCGTTGCATAGCACAACCAACGGCCAAATCCATTCCCGGGTCCGATTTCTTGCCGACACGTACCCGGAGTGACGTGAATACCCATCGTCACGATGGATGCGCTGCGTCGATCGGACCGGAGTGTTTAGTCACATCTTTACGGCCCATTCCGCCTGTTGAATGACAGGATGCCGGTTTGTGCGGTACAAATCAGTATCAAGTTTTAACGGCAGGGGGATTGTGCCCGGTGACGGGCGCGGAAAGGACTGTCATCGATGGCGCAAAGGGTTCAGGTGGTTCTCGAGGACGATCTCGACGGCGGTAAGGCCGACGAGACCGTGACCTTCGGGCTGGACGGTTCGACGTACGAGATCGATCTGTCCAAGAAGAACGCCGCCAAGTTGCGCGACGCCCTGGCCGGGTATGTCGGCGCCGGGCGCCGGGTGGCCGGCCGCCGGGGTGGCGCCGCGGGCCGTGGGCGGGGACGGGGCCGGTCCGCGACCGATTCCGCCGACATCCGCGCGTGGGCCAAGGACAACGGCTACGAGGTCAGCGAGCGGGGCCGGATCTCCGCCGAGGTACGGGCGGCGTACAACGAAGCCAAGTAAATTCGGACAAGATCTGCCGGTCCCGGTGCCAGTCGATGGCACCGGGACCGTCCGCATTCCGGCCGTATCACACTGTGGACACCGCCGGCCGGGATCGTCCGGCCGGATGACTGAGAGAACAACAAAGCCGACGAATTCGCTGGTGGCGAACACCGGGCGCGCCGGGAACACCGGCGGACCCGGGGTGGTTGTTCCCTTGTGATCCCCAGTTGGCGGCCGTACCGGAGGTCGCGGCTTGTTCGCTGAGAGCGAGCCTGTCGGTGCCGGGGACTAGCATGCATGTACGGGGGTCGGCCTAAACGGCACGTCCGACTCCTCTGAGGCAAGGAGCGCTTTGGCGATGTTTGAACGATTTACGGACCGCGCCCGTCGGGTAGTCGTCCTGGCTCAGGAAGAGGCCAGGATGCTCAGCCACAACTACATCGGGACCGAGCACATCCTGCTCGGCCTGATCCACGAGGGTGAAGGTGTCGCCGCCAAGGCTCTGGAGAGCCTCGGTATCTCGCTGGAGGCTGTCCGTTCCCAGGTCGAGGAAATCATCGGCCAGGGACAGCAGGCTCCCAGTGGGCACATCCCGTTCACCCCTCGCGCCAAGAAGGTACTGGAGCTCTCCCTGCGTGAGGCCCTGCAACTGGGCCACAACTACATCGGCACCGAGCACATCCTGCTCGGCCTCATCCGCGAGGGTGAGGGCGTCGCAGCGCAGGTCCTGGTCAAGCTCGGTGCGGACCTGAACAAGGTCCGGCAGCAGGTCATCCAGCTGCTGAGCGGATACCAGGGCAAGGAGACGGCGACAGCCGGTGCCGGGGCCACCGAAGGTGCCCCGAGCAGCTCCCTGGTGCTCGACCAGTTCGGCCGGAACCTCACCCAGGCCGCCCGTGAGTCCAAGCTCGACCCGGTGATCGGGCGCGAGAAGGAGATCGAGCGGGTCATGCAGGTGCTGTCCCGGCGGACCAAGAACAACCCGGTCCTGATCGGTGAGCCGGGCGTCGGCAAGACCGCGATCGTCGAGGGCCTGGCCCAGGCGATCGTGCGTGGCGACGTGCCCGAGACCCTGAAGGACAAGCAGATCTACACGCTCGACCTCGGCGCGCTGGTGGCCGGGTCGCGCTATCGCGGTGACTTCGAGGAGCGCCTGAAGAAGGTGCTGAAGGAGATCCGCACCCGCGGCGACATCGTGCTGTTCATCGACGAGATCCACACCCTCGTCGGGGCCGGCGCGGCCGAGGGCGCGATCGATGCAGCCAGCATCCTGAAGCCGATGCTGGCCCGTGGTGAGCTCCAGACCATCGGTGCCACCACCCTCGACGAGTACCGCAAGTACGTCGAGAAGGACGCCGCGCTGGAGCGCCGGTTCCAGCCGATCCAGGTGGCCGAGCCCTCGATCGCGCACACGATCGAGATCCTCAAGGGCCTCCGGGACCGCTACGAGGCGCACCACCGCGTCACCATCACCGACCCGGCCCTGGTCGCGTCGGCGCAGATGGCCGACCGGTACATCTCGGACCGCTTCCTGCCGGACAAGGCGATCGACCTGATCGACGAGGCCGGTTCCCGGTTGCGGATCCGCCGGATGACGGCGCCGCCGGACCTGCGCGAGTTCGACGAGAAGATCGCGAACGTGCGCCGGGAGAAGGAGTCGGCGATCGACGCCCAGGACTTCGAGCGGGCGGCGTCGCTTCGTGATGACGAGAAGAAGCTCATCAACGCGAAGGCCGAGCGGGAGAAGCAGTGGAAGGCCGGCGACATGGATGTCGTCGCCGAGGTCGACGAGGAGCTGATCGCGGAGGTGCTCAGCACCGCCACCGGCATCCCCGTCTTCAAGCTGACCGAGGAAGAGTCCTCGCGACTGCTGAAGATGGAGGAGGAGCTGGCCAAGCGGTACATCGGCCAGGTGGACGCCGTGAAGGCGCTGTCCCGGTCGATCCGGCGGACCCGTGCGGGTCTGAAGGACCCGCGCCGGCCGAGCGGCTCGTTCATCTTCGCCGGTCCGTCCGGCGTCGGTAAGACCGAGCTGTCCAAGGCCCTGACCGAGTTCCTGTTCGGCGACGAGAGCGCGCTGATCAGCCTCGACATGTCCGAGTACTCCGAGAAGCACACAGCTTCCCGGCTGTTCGGTTCGCCTCCCGGTTACGTCGGCTACGAAGAGGGCGGCCAGCTGACCGAGAAGGTCCGCCGCAAGCCGTTCAGCGTGGTGCTGTTCGACGAGGTGGAGAAGGCCCACCCGGACATCTTCAACTCGTTGCTGCAGATCCTGGACGAGGGTCGTCTGACCGACGCCCAGGGCCGCGTGGTCGACTTCAAGAACACCGTCATCATCATGACCACGAACCTGGGGACCCGGGACATCGCCAAGGCCGTCGGCCTCGGCTTCTCCCAGGCCAGCGACACCGGCAGCTCGTACGAGAAGATGAAGGCGAAGGTGACGGACGAGCTGAAGCAGCACTTCCGTCCCGAGTTCCTGAACCGCGTCGACGAGATCGTGGTCTTCCACCAGCACGGCAAGGAAGAGATCGTCAAGATCGTCGACCTGATGGTCGCGCAGGTGGAGGGACGCCTGAAGGACAAGGACATGGGCATCGAGCTCACCCCGGCGGCGAAGGCTCTGGTCGCCGAGCGTGGCTTCGACCCGGTCCTGGGTGCTCGCCCACTGCGTCGCGCGCTGCAGCGTGACGTGGAGGACGCACTGGCCGAGAAGATCCTGTTCGGGGAGCTTCGCCCGGGTCAGATCGTGCTCGTCGACGTGGCCCCTGAGGGCACCGTCAGCGCGGACGGGGTGGCCGAGTACTTCACCTTCACGGGGACTCAGAAGGCCCCGAGCCCCGATCTCGAACTGACCGAGATCGCCGGCGGTGCGCCGTCCGGCGTGCAGGACAGCTGACAACGCAGTACTGAAGGACCCCGCGGACGTGATGTCCGCGGGGTCCTTTGCGTTCAGCGGTTGGTGCGGAGGCGGGTGATGGCGTCGGCGACGGCCTGGTCGTCGGGCGTGGTCGGGCGGGGACGATCGGCCAGGAGTTGGGCCGTGGCGCACAGGATCCAGATCAGGCCAGTCACCACGGCGACGGCAGGACCCGGTCCGGCCCAGGTGTCGCTGATCGAGTCCAGCTCCTTGGCCTGCCAGCCGCCGGCGATGAACAGCAGTGCCAGCACTCCCGTGGCCGCACTCGCCGCCTGCGCCTTCGGCCCGGCAGGCAGGCTCAGCGCCGCGATCGAAGTCGTCAGGCCGGCTAGCCAGGTCAGCGCGAGTGACGGCTGGACCTCGAGGCCGAGTTGCCAGACCGACAGCCCGAGTCGGCGGCTGAAGGTCCACGGCAGCAGCAGCGTGAGGCCGGTGGCCAGTGCTGTCAGCAGCGTGGCGCGGGCGAACCACCGGTGCTCGCTGGTCGCGAGGACCTGCTCGGCGGCGTCGAGCCGGCGGGGGAGTTCCTCGTCCGGGAGGAGTTCGTCGCCGATCATCGGGTCGGCTCCAGCCGGACGACGTCGTTGCCCAGTTCGAAGTACAGGTTGGTGCCGATCACGGTGACCTCGTCGGCGGCCTGCGGGACGCCCTGCGCCGGTCCGGCGATCAGCGTCACCTTGCTTGGCCCGTCCACCCGGGCCAGGTGGCTGCCGTCGTACACCCAGAGCTTTCCGTCCGGACCGGCGAACCACTGGCCGTCTGTGGTCCACTGGCTCGCCGGTACGCCGCTTGCGGAGATCGGCCAGCCCGAGGTGGCTCCGCCCAGCAGCGGGCTCGTGCGGCCGTCGCGCTGGACGAGCAGTAGGCGTTCTTCGACGACCATGGCGAGCTCGCCCGAGCTGAGCTGGACCAGACCGTCCTCGCGGAGCTTGCCGTCCACGTGCAGACGCTTCACCTGCTGCGCCGGGCCGTAGAGGGTGTAGGTGCTGTCGCCGATCGCGGTGACGAGCCGGTCGCCTGCGGCAGCTCCTGACCCACCGCCCTGCGTCGCCGACGCGGGCTGAGGATCGCGGACCACAGTCGCGCTCCCGCCTCGCAGATGGACGGCCACCTCGCTGACCGGCTTGCTCAGGCTCGGCACTGTCCACCAGAGACCGCCCTGTCCGTCCGGAGCCCACACCTGGGCCGCGTTGGGCAGACGAACCCGCGCGACGTGTCCCTGCGAGTCCAGCGCCAAGTGGGTACTCCTACCAGAGGCCGCCTTGCCCGGCTGCCCTCCTGCCGTCACCGGCGGATCCTCCACCGGCACAGATGGCAGCACAGAGGCCCTGTACGCCGTACTGCCATCCGCGGGTGTTCTGCGATCGCAGCGAGCAGTGGGTTCGGGGGCAGCCTGGTAAGAAGCGGCGGTGGCGGCTGCCTCGCTAATCTCGAGCACCTGGTCTCCACCACCCGGCGCTACTCCGAGCAGCACGGACCCGTCAGGCCTGGCCTCGATGCTGTTCACCCCGGCGACTCCACCTGGCACGCGCCGCAGTACACCGTCCGGGGTGACCACCACGGTCGGGGAGCTGCCGCCGAGCCAGAGGTTGCCGCGTACGTCGATAGCAAAGGCGTCGACAGTCAGGGACGAGCTGGCAACGTCGCTGCTGAGTACGCAGCCTGCAGGGGCGATCCCCGTGACCTGCTGCGGTTTAGTGCCTGGCCTGCTGACAGCCAGACCGGTCTCGCTGGTGCGCCACGCTGTGGTGCCATCCAGCCCGGTAGAGACCGCGTTGCCCGGCGCGCCTGGACCGGGATCGACCAGGAAGTCCTTGAGGTCCATGCCGATGTGTAGTTGGTTCGCCGGGATCTCCCACGTGCTTGCCGAACCCCAGACGACGATCGAGCGGTTCGCGTTCCGGTGGGTCAGCGCGGGACCCTGGCCTGTCGCGAGGATGTCGATGCCGGGCGTGACGTAGAGCGTGCCGTCGGAGTTCTCGTGGCTCAGGCTGACATCCGCGGCGACAAGGGTGAGCGGGACCGACAGGATCGCCCACGGCTTACCGCCGGCTCCTCCGGCGAGCAGCACCATCCGGTCGTCCGTCACCCCGAGCAGGGCCGGCGGGGTCACCCCATGGCTCAACGTCACCCGCGGAAGAGCTACCCCGTCGCGGTACTCGAACACGGTCGACCCCTCGGAACCAGTCCGGCCGAGCAACCACTGGCCCGGCGTACCGTCGAGGGTTCCGGCGACGGAGTCCAGCGGGTCCGACGTGCCGATCGCGACCCGCATACCCAGTCGATCGACCAACTGGCCACCGCGCAGGTCCAGCAGCGCGTGTGGCGCCCCAGCAACCACCACAGGCCGGTACTGCGATGCTGCCGCGGCTGGCACGAACAGCCCGGCTCCAACGGCGATCAGCCCGGCTGCAGCCACTACCCCCAACCGCAGGCGCCACCCGGGTCTGCGGTGGCGTACCGAGAGGGCCGTGGTGGTTCCGCCGACGGCTAGGAGGAGCACGCCGACGGTCAGGGCGAGCCATGCTCCTAGGCCGGGTCGGTAGCCGACTCCATCGGACAGTCTGGGCGGGAGTTGCATGAGGGCTGCGAGGGTTCCGGCGATCACCAGTGCGCCGGTGGCCACGGACGCCGCACGTAGTACGAGGGCGGCGGGCTTAGGGGCGACCAGGGTGGCTATGGCCGCGCAGAGTGTGGCAAGCGCGGTCGCGACGATCAGTGCCGCCCAGCCCACGGCGTACGGGATTTCCCAGAGCTGGGCACGACCGAGGCCAGCGTCCCCTCCTGTGGGACCGAGTGAGACCGGGTCGATGAGCTCCCGCCAAGGCAGCACCGTCGACAGCAGCAGGAGTGCGGCGAGGGCACCGCTGACGACCGGGATGAGGGTCGGCCGGGGGGTTGCCGAATCGGCTACAGAGCTCAGCTGGACAAAGGTTGCCCGTATTTCGGACTGATTGAGAGGCGTTTCCGGAGCAGGTTCCGGCTGCTCCGGAACGACCGGTTCGACGACCGGAACGCGAGTCGCCCAGTAGGCCGCGATCGACGCCGCGAGGCTGCCGCAGGCGACGATGCCGATCACAGCGGGTGAGGTCGAACAACCAGTTCGCCCTTGGGACGCCAGGCCGGCCCAAGTGATCACGGTGACGAGCGCGATGGCCGCCGAGCCCCAACCGCGAACTTGCTGACGAAGCCGCAATCGGTCGGCACACAAGCGATCTGCGAGCAGCAGAGCGACGAGTACGAGGGGTAAGGCGAGTGCCGGACCACGTCCACTCACCGGCTGGGAGGTAGCCCGCCAGAGGTAACAGCCTGTACTCGCGGAGCCGGGAACCAGCACGGCGAGGGTGCTACCCACTGCGAGACACGCGAGCACCGCGCCCTGCCATTGCGGACGGCGTAACGTCCTTCGCTGCCGCAGTTCTTCGGTCCTGATCAGGGCCGCCGCAGCCAGCGATTCGGTGGGAAGATCGCGCAGCGGCATGAAATGAAGTTACCCGCCAACCGATATGGCTCGTTGTAGAGGCATGACCACGCCGTTTGGCCACTGCTCGTGACTGCTTCAGGTCACAACACGTACACAACTGGACCCGGACTGTTGGAGAGGGGGCCGGAGATGGAATCATCTCGTCGCATGGACGCACCGCGTCTGCCGCTCACCAAGGAACCGGTCGCCGACGCCGGTTCCTTTGGCGTGCGGCAAGCGGGTGGTGTGCTGGAGCGTGCGCAGCGGATCGCGGACACCCTGCGCGAGCAGGCGGAGTACGAGAACGATGCCGCACGCGAGGAAGCGGACCGGCTCCGGGCTGAAGCCGAGCGCGTCCGCAGCGAGGCCGAGGCGGCTGCGCAGAGGCTGCGTGCCGATGCGACGTCGTCCGCCGAGCGGCTGCTCAACGACACTGAGCGAGCCGCCGAACAGTTGCGCAACGAGTCGGAGCACACGGCCGAGCAGTTGCGGGACGAGTCCGAGGCGCGGGCCGCACAGTTGCGCTCCGAATCGGAAGCACGAGCGGCGAAGCTGCGGGCCGACTCGGAGCAAGAGGCCGAGCGGGTCCGCGCCGAAGCACTTGCGGAAGCCGAGCGGGTTCAAACCGAAGCGGCTGCCAAAGCAGAGCAGTTGCGAAGCGAGTCGACCGCTGAGGCTGAGCAACTGCGTAGCGAGTCGACTGCGGAGGCCGAGCGGGTTCGTAGTGAGGCGATCGCCGAGGCCGAGCGGTTGCGCAGTGAGTCCACTGAACAAGCCGATCAGCTGCGGTACGAATCGACTGCGGAGGCCGAGCGGGTCCGAAGCAAGGCGGCGGCTGAGGCCGAGCGGCTCCGGGTGGACTCGGAGGCCGCGGCAGAGCAGTTGCGCGCCACGGTTGACGAAGAGGTCGCGAAGCGCCGCTCGGAGTCGGAGGCTGCCATCGAGCGGCTCCGCGCCGAGACCCAGGCCGCTGCCGACAAGCTGCGCGCGGAATCGATCGCTGCTGCCAACAAGCGACTGGCTGATGCTGAGGCCGAGGCCGCCGGCCTGAAGGAAGAAGCCGACGAGCTGCTCGAAGAGGCCCGCCAGGTTCGCGAGGCCGCGGAGCACAACGTGGACCGGGCCGGTCGTGAGGCCCAGCAGCTCGTGGCGGACGCCGGTGAGCAGGCCGCGCTCGTCTCGCAGGCCGCGGTCCGCAACGAGGCCGAGCTGATCGCCCGGGCCGAGTCCGAGGCCAACGAGCTCCGGACCGCGGTCGAGCGGGAGGCCGAGGCAGCCCGCGAACGGGCCCGGGTCGAGATCGCCGACGCCCATGCCGAGATCGAGCGGCTCCGCGGTGAGAACCGCGCCGAGCTGGAACGCCGGACCGCCGAGCTCGAGGAGACCGAGCGGGCCAAGCTGGCCGCGATCTCGCTGGAGATCGACAAGCTCCGGACCGAGGCGCTGGAGCAGATCGCCCGGCAGAAGGGCGAGGTCGAGGCCTACAACGAGCGCCTGATGGCCGATGCCCGGGCCCAGGCCAAGCTGGTCGTCGACAGCATCGAAGCAGACCGCCGTACTGCGGCCGCCGAGGCGCAGCGGATCGTCGAGGACGCCAACAGGGCGGCGGAGATCTCGCTGGCGGAAGCCGAGAAGCAGACGACCTGGAGTCGCAAGACGGTCGACGATCTGGTCGCCACCGCGGAGCGGGAGGCCCAGGCGATCAGAGACAAGGCCGCGGCCGATGTCGCCGAGCTGGCCAAGGTGAAGCGTGCCCACCTGCGCCGCGTGGTCAGCCGGTCGACCAGCCGGCTCAAGGAGACCCAGGCCGCGATCGCCCAGGAGAACGCCGAGCTGACGGCGCTGGCCGAGACCACGCTCGCGTCGGCCAACCAGCAGGCGGAGGCGACGCTGGGGTCGGTCTCCCAGAAGGCGGAGAAGCTGACCGCGCAGGCACAGGCCAAGGCCGACCGGCTCAAGGCCGCCGCCGAGGTCGAGGCCAAGGAGATCGTCACCCGGGCGCAGCGCCGCGAGGCCGAGGCCCGGTCCGGCGCGCAGGTCCTGCGGGAGAGCGCCGCGAACGATCTCGCCGAGGCCCAGCGCCAGTCGCACGAGCTGATCCGCAAGTCCCGCGCCGACGCCCAGCAGCTCGAGGCGCAGGCCCGCGAGCACGCTGACGAGCTGCGTGCGCAGGCCCGAAAACTTCTCGCCGACGCCGAGGCGAGGGTCGCGGCGCTCAACCAGCGCCGCGACGAGATCACCAAGGAGCTCACCCAGCTTTCGGGTGTGATCGAGGCACTCGCTGTACCTGGCTTCCGCCCGGATGGTGGAATGTCCTCCAGCGAGCGTTCCACGGGGGAATCAGGATGAGGACGTGACAGTCAGATCCTTGTCAGTGACAATGTGTGATCCACCCACCCACCGAAGTGAGCATCAGAAGACATGAGCAGTGAAGCCCACACCCCGTTCCGAACCGTTCTGCGTGGTTACGAGCCTGCCCAGGTGGACCAGCATGTCCGTGAGCTGACCACCTCGCTGACCGCACTGCAGCAGCAGTCCGAGCAGCTGCAGCGGCACGTTCAGGAGCTGCAGGGCCGGACGGACGCCGCCGAGTCGGCAGTTGTCTCCGCGCAGGCGGAGAGCAAGGACCGGACGCCGACCTTCACCGAGTTCGGGGAGCGGGTCGCCAAGATCCTCTCGCTCGCCGACGACGAGGCCCGCGACCTGGTCACCCGGGCCCGTACCGACGCCGACGCGATCGTCGCCGACGCCGAGGGACACGCCAAGAAGGTCCGCAAGGAGGCCGAGCAGTACTCCTTGGACTGGAAGAGCGAGGTCGACGCCGAGGCAGCCCGCATCCTGGAGGAGGCGCGCACCCAGGCCGACGACATGCGCGACGAGGCCGAGCGCGACGCCACCGCGCGCCGTAGCGAGGCCCAGGCTCTGTACGAGCAGGAGCGCGCCAAGTCCGCCCAGGCAGCGGCCGCCTTCGAGACCACCCTGGCCGAGCGCCGGGGCAAGGTCGAGCAGGAGTTCGCCGCCCGGACCGCACTGGCCGAGCAGCAGCTGGCGGCGGTCACCGACCGCGCGGCCCAGGTGCAGCGCGAAGCCGACCGCTCCCGCTCCGAGGCGGAGCGGCTGGCCCAGCAGCAGCTGGCCGACGCCAACCGTCAGGCCCAGGAGATCGTTGCCGCGGCCAAGGACAAGGCCGAGCGGATCCGTGCCGAGTCCGAGCGTGAGCTCGCGGCCGCGACCCAGCGTCGCGACAGCATCAACGCGCAGCTGACCAACGTCCGGCAGATGCTGGCCACGTTGTCCGGCAGCCCGGCGATGCCGCTCGACCTGCTGGCCGACGACGAGGCCGAAGCCACGGCGAACAGCAGCAAGAAGAACTGAGCACCACCCGCTGAGGCCGGCCCCGGCTCCCCCCGGGCGCCGGCCCGCAGCACCGCCCCACCCTCCCGACCCGCCTCCCGCCGGCCGGCGATTCCTTACGTCCGAAGAAGCTGAGGCTATGACCTCAGGTTCTTCGGACGTTGTCGTTTAGAGGGGGAAGCGGTAGCGGGAGTGGGGGAGCGGGGTGACTAGGCCGTCCGCGACTAGGCCGTCGAGGGCTCGTTCGCGTTGTTGGGGGTCGGGCCAGCAGGGGTCGAGGTCGCTCTTCGGGACCGGGCCGGGCGCGGCTCGCAGTACGGCGAGGAGGCGGCCGCGGACCTGGCGGTCGGTGCCCTCGTAGGTCTGCCCCTTGCGCGGCGGACCGGAGTACGGGGGACTGCCGGCGAGGACCCAGGCGCAGCGGCTCTGGATCGGGCACTGCGCGCAGCGCGGAGTACGGGCGGTACAAACCAGGGCACCCAGCTCCATCGTGGCGACAGCCCAGCGAGCTGCTGTGGACTCGTCCTCCGGCAGGGCTGCCGTTGCAAGTCTCTGGTCGGCTGCCGTCGGCGAGATGCTCGGCTGTGCGGACCCATTGAGAGCTCTGGCGAACACACGCCGCACGTTGGTGTCCACGACCGCATGCCGCTGCCCGTACGCGAACGACGCGATCGCAGCGGCCGTGTAAGTCCCTACACCGGGCAGAGCGAGCAGTGCCGCATGACTGTCCGGTACTACGCCTCCGTGCTCGTCCACGATCGCCTTGGCTGCCGCGTGCAGCCGCAAGGCCCTCCTGGGGTATCCCAGCCGGTCCCAAGCCCGCACAGCCTCACCTGGCGCCTCTGCGGCCAGGTCAGCCGGCTTCGGCCAGCGCTCCATCCAGACCCTGTATGCCGGGAGCACGCGGGCGACTGGCGTCTGCTGCAGCATGAACTCGCTCACCATCACTGCCCAGGCACCCGCGTCCGGTTCACGCCAGGGCAGCGTGCGGGCGTTGTCGGCGTACCACTGCAGGACTGGGGCGTGCAGGGCTGATGCGAGGGGGAGCGGCGAGTCTGACATGGCGAACCCAATCCTGACATTAAGGTGCCAGCATGAGCAGCCTGCTCCGTCCGGTCGGGCATCTGCCGGCCAGTGTCTATTGGTTCCGTCGGGCGCTGGTGCTCGCTGTGCTGGTGGTCCTGCTGGTGCTGCTGCTCCACCTGGTCGGTGGCGGTGAGGATCCGCAGAACACCGCGGCCACAGGACCGGATGAGAACCCGAGTGCGCCGGTCGTTCCGAACAGTCCCACTCCCAGCGGCAAGAACACCGCGAAGACCACGGTGCAGCCGTCCGAGACGCCGAAGACCTCCGAGGCACCGAAGGATCTGAAGTGCGCCGGCACCGACGTCCGGGTCAGCGTGCTGCCGTCCGGCCGCAGCATCACGGTCGGCGCCTCGCTGAACTTCGCGATCCAGCTGAGCGGCCTGTCCGACGAGTGCAAGGCCGCCATCGACCCGACCAGGCTGTCGCTCACGATCACTTCGGGCACCGACCAGATCTGGACCACGACCCATTGTGAGCAGGCGATTCCGCGCGCCACCCTGGTCGTTGCCAAGGGCAAGGAGTCGACCAGTACGGTGGCATGGAACGGCCGCCGCTCAGGTCCGGGGTGCCTGCCAGGCCAGCCGCAGGCCAAGGCAGGCACCTACGTTGCCAAGGCTGTCTACGACGGGCAGGCCTCCCCGGCCCAGGCGTTCTACATCGTCTAGTTCCCCGCTTCAGTACGGGCTGCCGCGGGCGTGTCGACCGGACGCTGCATGTGGGTGGGCCTGGCGAACAGCAGCGCCGCGACCAACCCGATCAGCAGTACCGCCGCAGGCAGCATCAATGACTGGGCCATCGAATCGCTGAAGCCCTGATGCATTGCCTCAGGCAACTTGCCGCCACCACCTTCGGCCGACATGGCGCCACCAGGCACCGCCGGCAGGTTCGCGGCCAGCCGCGACTCCATCAGTACTGCGATGCCCGCGCTGCCGAGAACCGCCCCGACCTGGCGAGTGGTGTTGTAGACACCAGCACCCGCTCCCGCTTGGTGCATGGGGAGGTTGCGGGTCGCGGTGCTGCCGATCGGCGCCCACATGAAGCCGTTCGCGACACCGAGCAGCGCGATCGGGAGCAGCAGTTGCCAGATCGGTACGGTCGGCTCGATCACCTGGCTCAGCCAGAACAGCGCGACCGAGCAGCACAGCAGCCCGAAGCCGGCCAGATACCGCGGGTGGGCCCGGTCGGTGAGCTTGCCGACCCACGGTGACAGTGCGCCGGTGATGACGGCCATCGGCACGAGGAGCAAGGCCGACCTGGTCGGGCTCAACTCACGCACGGTCTGCGCGTAGAGCATCAACGGGAACGTCATCGCGGTGATCGCGAACCCGACCGTGGTGATCGCCGTGTTCGCCAGCGAGAAGTTGCGATCCTTGAACAGGGTCAGCGGGAGCAGCGGCTCGCCCTTGTTGCGGGACTGCCAGATGATGAACAGCGCGATCACCACCAGGCCGGCGATGATCAGGGACCAGACCGAGAGCGGACCGGTGATCTGGCCCCAGTCGTACTTCTGGCCTTCCTGGATGCCGAACACCAGGCAGAACAGGCCGACCGTGCTGAGGCCAACACCTAGCCAGTCGAACTTGTGCTCGTGCGTCGGCAGATCCGGCACCAGCCGCATCGCCAGGACGAACCCGATCACGCCGATCGGTGCGTTCAGGAAGAAGATCGACTCCCAGCCGAACGCGTCGACCAGCACTCCGCCCAGGATCGGCCCGACCAGGGTGGCGACACCGGCGGTGGCGCCCCACAGGCTCATCGCGCGACCGCGCTGGTCGGCCGGGAAGATCCGGGTGATCACCGCCATCGTCTGGGGCGTCATCATCGCGGCGCCCAGGCCCTGGAACACCCGCGCGACGATCAGCATCTCGATCGAGTTGGTCAGGCCGCACCAGACCGAGGCGACCGTGAACAGGGCGAGGCCGGCCAGGTAGACCTTCTTCGGGCCGATCTTGTCGCCGAGCCGGCCGGTGATCAGCAGCGGTACGGCGTACGCGAGCAGGTAGGCGCTCGTCACCCAGATCACGTTGCCGACATCGGCGTTCAGATCGGTCATGATCGCCGGCGTCGCCACCGACACGATGGTCGAGTCGACCAGGATCATGAAGAAGCCCAGCACCAGGGCCCAGAGCGCGGGCCACGGCCTGACGCCGGGGATCACTTCTTGCTGCGGTGCAGCCATGGCAGGTCCTTGCTCTCGATACGGTCGATGACGGTCTTCAGCCAGTCGCGCTGGCTCGCGAGCTGGACGCGGTTGTAGTCGGCGGCCAGCCAGAACGGTTCCGGTACGCCGCGCGCGCGAACCTCGGCGATCGCTTCGTCCAGTTCCTCGAGTTGGAGATCGACGTTGTCGAGCCGCAACCGCAGTCGGCGCAGCGCGTCGTCCGGCTCCAGGGTGTGCACCTCGCTCAGCACCACCGGGAACAGCGGGTACTCGTAGACCGGGGCCTCGATGCCCTCCCGGACCCGCCGCACCAGCGCGGCCTGCCCCTCGGCAGTGATCGCGTACGTCGTGCGCTCCGGGCGATTGCCGTCCCGGTCGATCCCGGTGGCCTCGACGAGTTCCTGCCCGGCCAGCCGCTCGACCGTGTGATAGAGCGAGCCGGGGCGGACCTTGACCAGCCGGTCGTTCCGGCGCTTCATCAGGATCTGGTACATCTCGTAGGCGTGCATGGACCGCTCTTCCAGCAGGGCCAGCACCGCGATCCCGAGCGGCGTCAGCTCAGCCATGATCCTCCAGCCCGATTACTCCACGTTGAATGCTCCACGTGGAGTATTACTCGCCGACGGCAGTTCGCGCAATCGCCGTACGGGAGTTTCAGACGTAGCGTTCGAGGATGCTGGACTCGGCCAGCCGGGAGAGTCCTTCGCGGACCGTGCGGGCGCGGTTCTCGCCGACGCCGTCGACGGTCTGCAGGTCGTCGATGCTCGCGGCAAGCAGCTTCTGCAGGTGGCCGAAGTGCTCGATCAGGCGGTCGATCACCGCGCCGGGCAGCCGCGGCACCTTCGCCAGCAGCCGGTAGCCGCGCGGTGTGACCGCGGCGTCCAACTGCTCGGCGCCGCCCAGCTGCAGCGCTCGCGCGACCTGGCCGATGTCGAGCAGGTCGGTCGGGCTGACCGCGTCCAGCTCCAGCAGTACGTCGTCCGCAGTCTTCGCGCGGCGCCCTGTCGCGGGCGGCAGGTAGTCCCGCACCACAAGCTCACGTTCACCGGCGACGCCTGCGACCAATTCGTTCAGCTGCAGAGTGAGGAGCCGGCCGTCCGTTCCGAGCTCGACCACGTAGCCGTCGATCTCGGTCGCGATCCGGCGGACCATCTCCAGCCGCTGCGCGACCGCGGCGACATCGCGAACCGTGACCAGGTCCTCGATCTCGAGTGCGGACAGCGTGCCGGAGACCTCGTCGAGGCGCAGCTTGTAGCGCTCCAGGGTGGCCAGGGCCTGGTTCGCCCGGGACAGGATCGCGCCGGAGTCCTCGAGCACGTAGCGCTGGTCGTCGACGTACAGGGCGATGATGTGCATCGACTGCGACACCGAGATGACCGGGAAGCCGCACTGACGGGCGACGCGGTCGGCGGTGCGGTGCCGGGTGCCGGTCTCCTCGGTGTGGATGGACGGGTCCGGCATCAGGTGCACGGCGGCGCGCAGCATCCGGCTCATGTCGCGGTCGAGGATGATCGCGCCGTCCATCTTGCTGAGCTCACGCAGCCCGGTGGCGGTGAACTCCACGTCGATCTCGAAACCACCGGTCGAGATCGCGTCGACCGTCTT
>NZ_DASRXP010000603.1:0-2630 GCF_035687465.1 Kribbella sp. | reverse complement strand
CCGAGGCCGATACCGACGACGTACCGGAGTCGGCAACCGAGAGCGCCGAGGCGTCCGACCCCGCAGACGAAGGCACAGCCAACGACGAGAGCCCCGCGAACGACGAGAGCGCTGCCAGCGGCGAGGGCGACCAGGGCGCTGGCGATGCGGACGACGCAATCGGCGACGAGCGTGCCGAGGACGCAGGGAGCACTGACGACAGTGCCGGCGCCGACGGCTCGGCAAAGGACGAGAGTGCTGCTGGCGGCGAGAGTGACGAGGGCGCTGGCGATGCGGACGACGTAGTCGGCGACGAGCGTGGCGAGGATGCAGACGGCACTGACGACAGTGCTGGCTCCGACGGTGCCGAGGGCTCGGCGAACGACGAGAGTGCTGCGGGCAGCGAGGGTGCTGCAAGTGACGAGGTTGCTGGCGACGAGGGGGAGCAGGGCGTCGGGGACGCGGACGACGATGGTGAGGGTGTTGTTGCGGAGGAGTTGAGTGCGGAGGAGGCGGCGGCTCGGGGGGCTGCTGAGCAGGCGGCTATGGCGTTGATTACGGCGCTGATGCGGCTGCGGGGTGCTCTTGCCAGTAGTCAGTTGCCGATCGACGTGGTTGGGGCTGATGAGGCTCGGCAAGAGCAGAAGTCCATGCTCGACCAGCTCGACGACTACGTCCTGCCGCGGCTGGTTCAGCTCGAGGCTCCAGTGCTTGCGGTTGTCGGCGGTTCGACCGGTGCCGGCAAGTCGACTCTGGTGAACAGCTTGATCGGGCAGGTCGTCAGCGAACCAGGCGTACTCCGCCCGACCACCCGCTCGCCGGTTCTGATCCACCACCCTGCCGACGCCGAGTGGTTCGCCGGCGACCGGGTGCTGCCCGGCATGGCCCGGTCCAGCGGCGACAGCCCAGGTGGAATCGAAGGCCCGGGGCAGATCCGTTTGGTTGCCGCCGACACCGTTCCGCAGGGCCTCACGATTCTCGATGCCCCTGACATCGATTCTGTGGTCGAGGCGAACCGCGAGCTCGCCACCCAACTCCTCGCCGCGGCCGACCTGTGGTTGTTCGTGACCACCGCCGCGCGGTACGCCGATGCCGTCCCGTGGGATTTCCTGCAGAGCGCGTCGGACCGGAGTACTGCGGTCGCGGTTGTGCTCGACCGGGCACCTGCCGACACGATCGACGACATCACCGGGCACCTCGCGCAGATGCTGCTCGAGCGCGGCCTGGGAGACTCGCCGTTGTTCAGCATCAAGGAGACCGTTGTCGACGGCAACGGAATGCTGCCGACCGAGGTAGTTGCCTCGATCAAGGATTGGCTGATCGACCTGGCGGCGGACGCCGAGGCCCGGTCGGCCGTCGTACGGCGGACTCTGCACGGTGCCGTGACTGCGATGACCAAGAAGACCCCCGCCTTCGCCAAAGCGGTTCGAGCCCAGGCTGACACCCTTGTGGAGCTCCGGTCGACTGCGGAGTCGGCGTACGACCGGGCTGTGAAGGACGTCGCCAAGGCCACGCAGGACGGCACCATGCTGCGTGGCGAGGTACTGGCCAGGTGGCAGGAGTTCGTCGGCACAGGCGAACTGCTGAAGGGGCTGCAGACGAACGTCGGCCGGGCGCGCGACAAGGTGCGGGCTGCGGTCGTGGGCAAGCCGCCGCCGACCAGGGACCTCAAGGACGCCGTGGAATCCGGCCTGGAGTCCCTGCTGCGGGAGCACGCCGAAGCGGCGGCCGAGCGGGCCGAGGAGTCCTGGCAGTCGACGGCTCCGGGACGCCAGTTGCTGGCCACCGGCGACCGCGACATGGGCCGGATGTCCAAGGAATTCCCTGCTGAGGCGAGCCGCGCAGTACGCGAGTGGCAGGGCTTTGTACTCGAACTGGTCCGTAAGGAAGGCGCTGACAAGCGTTCTACCGCCAGGATCCTTGCCTATGGCGTCAATGGTCTCGGGCTGGCCTTGATGATCGTCATCTTCGCCAGTACGGCGGGGCTGACCGGCGCAGAGGTCGGTGTGGGAGCAGGGACCGCTGTGGTCGGGCAGAAGCTGCTGGAGGCAGTGTTCGGCGACCAGGCAGTCCGTACGCTGGCCACGAAGGCGCGAGAGAACCTAGACGGTAGGGTTCATGCATTGATGGATGCGGAATTCGCCCGCTATCTGGCCGTGCTCGACCAGCATCCGGTCGATTCCGACGCACCCAGACGACTGACTGAGGCCGCGCGCGCGGTGGAGGACTGCACGTGACGGGAATCATGGAGACGGTCAAGGGCCTGGTGAGGGGCTCCTCTGACGTCCTGACCAAGATCGATGCCTTGGGGGAAGCCGCCGAGGCCGGTCGTGGACGGCTGGACCAGGTTGTGCTCAGCGAGGCCTCGCAGATCGTGGACCGCGCGAGTCAGCGGTTGCGGATGTCCGGCGACCTGACTGTGGTGGCTCTGGCCGGTGCGACGGGGTCGGGCAAGTCCTCGCTGTTCAACGCACTGACCGGGCTCGATCTGGCCGCTATCGGCACCCGCCGCCCGACCAGCTCGATGCCGCTGGCCTGTGTATGGGGCGAGGAGCCTGCCGGTGAGGTATTGAACTGGCTGGGCATCCCGCGGCGACACCAGGTGCAGCACCGCAGTTCCCTTGAGGGTGCGCACTCCGAGGACCTGGACG
>NZ_DASRXP010000602.1:0-12412 GCF_035687465.1 Kribbella sp. | reverse complement strand
ATGGTGTGGTCAGTAACTGAGCCACACCATGCTGGAGCCGGCGGCAACCTTCAGAACGCCGTCGGTGATCCAGAGCAGCCTGACCGGGATCCCCGGCACCAGCAGCCCGAGCCCGGCGTTCAGGATGCAGAGCAGCCCGAGGAGTCCGCAGATCGGGCCGTGCGAGAACGCCAGGATCAGGAAGTGCACCCCGACCACGAGCAGGATCCACAGCCAGAACTCGCGTGAGTCCCGGTCCGGCACCTTGGCGACCACCAGGTTCACCAGTCCGACCTCCGCGACCACCCCGACCCCGAACGCGACGTACTGATAGATCGCCGGGTAGCCGAGGCCGTCGAAGATGGTCTTGGTGATGCCGCCGACCATCATCACCAGGATGGCCAGGGCGGCGCCGGTGATCAGGCCGGGCAGGAACCAGTGGCGGCCACCGAGGCCGCCGACCACAAGACCGAGGCCGACCAGCACGAGCAGTGCACCTCCGCCGCGCATCAGCGGGAAGGTGCGGGCCATGCCGGTAAAGTCCGTGATCAGATCCACCGCGCAACGGTATGCGGTGAAGGGGCGAGCACGAGCTTTGTGAGACGCTGAGGCTGGGTGTCCGACGCGTGGCGTCGACCGAGTTCTGGGAGTTCTCCTGACCACACACGACGCGGTGCGGGAACCGTTCGTCGGGTCGACGCGGCTGCGTCTGGCCGGCTTCGCACTGCATGCCTATACCGCGAGCGGAACGGTGCTCGCGCTGCTGATCGTGATCGCCGCCATCGACGGCAACGCCGTCCGGGCGCTCTGGCTCGGCCTCGCCGCGCTGGTGATCGACGGTACCGACGGGATGATCGCGCGCCGGCTCCGGGTGAAAGAGACGATCCCGTGGTTCGACGGCGCGATGCTCGACAACATCGTCGACTACCTGACCTACGCCTTCGCACCGATCGTGCTGCTCTGGAGCGGCGACTACCTGCCACACGGCGCATACGGCGCCGTGCTGGCGGCGCTGCCGTTGCTTGCCTCCAGCTACCAGTTCTGCCGGGTCGACGCGAAGACCGACGACCACTTCTTCCTGGGCTTCCCGAGCTACTGGAACGTGGTCGCCTTCTACGTGGTGGTCCTCGGCCT
Source organism: Kribbella sp. (assembly GCF_035687465.1). Taxonomy (NCBI): domain Bacteria; kingdom Bacillati; phylum Actinomycetota; class Actinomycetes; order Propionibacteriales; family Kribbellaceae; genus Kribbella; species Kribbella sp. The sequence goes on along the minus strand of NZ_DASRXP010000602.1, from coordinate 11,299 downwards.
CAGCCCGACCACGACCGGGATCATCCTGCTGGTCTGTTCGGTACTGGTGTTCGTGCCGGTGAAGTACGTCTACCCGTCCCGGACCAAGGCGTTCCGCTCGATGAACCTGCTCACCACGGCGATCTGGCTCGCGGCGTACGCGCTGCTGCTGACGCAGATGCCCGACCCGAACGCGGTCGTGATCGGCATCTCGCTGGCCTATCTCGGGTACTACGCGGCGCTAAGCCTCTATCTCACCTTCTGGGTGCCGCGCCGCAAGGTCGCCTGAGTGCTGGGGTCGATTGAGTGATAGGTGGACTAGGCGCCGCGCTCGGGGCGGCTGTGCTCTTCGGTATCGCCGCGATCCTGCAGGCCGTGGGCTCCCGCAAGGTCCCGACCGGGTCCGAGCTGGATCCCCGGCGGCTCGCCGGGTTCGTCGGCGCGCTGCTGCGGCAGCCTGCGTTCCTGGGCGCGCTCGTGCTCAACCTGGCTGGGTACGGTCTGCACTTCATCGCCCTGCGGCTCCTTCCGCTCTACCTCGCACAGGCCGGGATCGCGGCCAGTCTGGTCGTCACCGCGCTGCTCGCGACCCGGTTGATGAGCGACCGGTTGAGCACCATCGAGTGGTCGGCCGTGGTCGGTGTCTGTGCCGGGCTCGGCCTGCTGGCGGTGTCGGCCGGTGACCAGGGCGCCAGCGCACAGCATCACGGCCTGACGGTCGGCGTGATCGTCGGGCTGGTCGCCATCGCCATAGTCGGTGGTCTCGCGAGCCGGTCGCAGCACACCAGCGCCACAGCGTTGCTCGGTCTGCTCGCGGGACTCGGGTATGCCGGGGTTGCGATCTCGACCCGGCTGCTGGATGACAGTTCGATCAGCGCCTTGCTGCAAAGCCCCACGACGTACACGCTCCCGGTCAGCGGAGCGCTCGCCTTCGTGCTCTACTCGCTGGCGCTGCAACGCGGTTCGGTGACGCTGGCAACCACCCCGATGATCGCCCTGCAGACCATCACCCCAGCCGCCGTCGGAGTCTTCATCCTCAGCGACGAAGTACGGTCCGGCTGGTACGCCGGGGCGGTGGGCGGGTTCGTCGTGACCGCGATCGGCGCGCTGATCCTGGTCCGCTTCGAGAGCGTGAAGGACCCTAGCGAGACGGCCACTTCCACGGCGGCTCATCCAGAGGCCTCTGACCCTCGATAGCCGTCTGCCCGAACTCCTTGATCAGCTCGAGCACCTGGAGATCGAGGCCGGTCTCCTCCGAACCGGCTTGCAAGGCGGCGAGGAACGGCCGGGAATGGGTCACGGCGATCACCTGCGTGTCCTTGGCCGCTGTCACCACGAGATTCGCCAACGCGGGCAGGAGATCCGGATGCAGACTCGTCTCCGGCTCGTTCAGCACCAGTAATGCAGGCGGCCGGGGAGTAAGCAACGCGGCCACCCACAACAGGTACCTCAAGGTGCCGTCCGACAACTCGGCGCCGGTCAGTGGCCTGAGCAGTCCGTGCTGGTGGAAGGCGACCTCGAACCGACCGCCGTCCGTGCGGATCTCCACCTTGCTGCGGGGGAAGGCCTGCTCGATCGCTTCGTCCAGGGCACCCCGTGGGCCGATCTCACGGATCGTCTGCAGGGCCGCCGCGACGTCGGCACCCTCCGGACCGAGGATCGTGGTGCGGGTCCCGATCTGCACCTGCCTGGCAGGCGCGTCGGCATCCGTGCGCAGGTGGTCGTAGAACCGCCAGGACCGCATCCGTTCTCGCAACGTGAGCAGCTCCGGTGCCCGCTCGGGGTCGGCGAACTCGCTGAGCATGCTGTCGAACGGCTGCAACTGGTGGCCGCCGTCGTGCCACTCGCCGTCGCCGTCGCGGATCCGCACCCCACCGTTACCGCGCTCGACCAGGAGCGACGCCGGGCGCAGGAACGGACCGGCCCAGAGCACCTCCCGCTTAATCTCCGGGTCCAGTGCGAAGGCCCCCGCTGGAGGTCGCGGCAGGCCCAGGTCCATCGCGTAGCCATAGTCGTCGGAGGCGAAGCCCATCCGCAGACTGACGGATTTCGTCCGTACGGTGCCCTGGATCGGCTGCTCGCCCCGCCGCACTGCCTTCGAGATGTTCTCGGGCCCTGCCCACAATGTCGATGGCAGCCCACCCTCGCGGGCCAGCGCGGCGACGGCACCGTTGCGCGAGGCATCCGCCAGCAGCCGCAAAGCCCTGTACAGGCTGGACTTCCCCGTCCCGTTCGCTCCCGTGACCACGTTCAACCGGCGCAGCGGCATCACCAACCGCCGGAGCGACCGGTAGTTCTCGATGGCCAGCGTGGTCAACATGCCAGCCAAGCTACCGACCCGCTCCGACAGTTCTAGGCCTGGTGGCTCCTACGGTTGGCGGCGGAACCGGACCGCGTCGGCGATGACGAACCCGTCCGCGTTGTCGCTGAGGTCGACGGATCCGCCGAGGCCGGCCTTGAACGTGAAGATGCCGATCGACAACCACTCGCCGCCCCGGTTGTCGGGTACGCCGCGGACCCGCTGGTTGACCGACACTGTGGTCGCCCCGGTGGCGTGGCGCACGACGTACTTCGCGTTGCTCGCCCGGTTGGGGTCCGCGGTGTAGGAGACGAGGACCTCGTACCGGCCGTCGCCCGGGATCGCCGGCCGGAACTTGGCGAGGTTCGCGCCGGTGCCCTTGGCGTGGGTGACGTAGTTGAAGCCGTAGTAGCCGGGGATGCCCTGGGCGTTGTTCCAGGTGCCGACGAGGTCGAAGCCGAGCCCGCCGTTGTCCACCGTGATCTCCTCGCGGACGTCGGCCGCCGCCGCTGCCGTGATCAGGCTGAGCCGGTCCAGGGAGATGACACTGCCACCTCCGCGCCCGGGGCCTGCCAGCGTGCAACGAAGGACGTGTCGGCCAGGCAGCAGTCGCCGCTTGTCCAGCCGTACTACGTCGTACCCGTCGCCGCGGAACGAAGTGAGGTCGACGGCGGAGTTGCGCGGTGCCAATCCGTCCACGGTGACCGTGGCCAGGCCGCCATCCGTCGACCGGAAGTAGCGCAGCCACAGCTCGTACTGGTCGTCGCGGTCGACGATGAACGGGTAGTCGATGAAGCTGCCGGTGGTACGGGCAGGCAGCCTCGGGTGGCTCAGGTCGTAGGTCTTCCGGGTCAGGCCCGGGCCGGTGGGGAGGCTGTCCTTGCTCTGGGTGAGCCACTCCAGGTTGAACCGCGCGACGGCCACTCGCTGCGGAGTACCGAGGAGGTCGCCGTCGCAGCCGTAGAGCAGCACGATGGTGCCGTCGGAGAGGCGGGCGAGGTCCGAGTAGTAGGAGCGGCCCGGATGGACCACTCGGCTGTACCGGTGCGACTCGTTCTCGTCGTAGCTCACCGAGACGGTCATGTTCAACCGCATCGGTGCGTCGGGCCGGCTGAGCAGCACCCGGTTGACGTCCGCGTCGCCGGGGCCGCCGGTGTACCGGAGGAAGCCCATGTCGACGCCGTTGATGAGCCCGGTGCTGAAGTCCATCACCGGCAACGACCAGGTCAGGCCCTCGTCGGTGCTGACCGCGAAGTCGTGGGGAAAGTCGTTCCCCGAACCGGCGCGACTGTGCAGGAGGATCGTGCCGTCGTCGCGCTGCAACAGCCGGGCCTCGCCGACGATAGGGAGACCCGAACCCAGCGGTACTTCGCCACCGGACTTCCAGGTGGCGCCGTGGTCGTCGCTGTAGATGATTGAGGCGCCGTACTTGCGGTCGGCGGCCGGGACGCCGGTGATGATGGTGCGGTGCGAGATGGTCAGCAGCAGCCGGCCGGACTCGAGCTGGATGCCGTGACCAGGCCCTGGACCGTGCATCGCCCAGTTGTAGGGGAAGTGGTCGAACAACCCGGCCAGACTGGTCCGATCGCTCCAGCTGGCACCACCGTCGGTGCTGGAGCGGAAGTACACGGTGGCGGAGTCGGACGAGCAACTGGTGTTCGCCGGTAGCTGTTCGCAGAGGTTGTAGAAGAGGAAGACCTTCTCACTAGCCTGGTCGACCACGAAGGTCGGGTTGGACCAGCTCTGGTCGCCCACCGAGGGTTCTACCGGCGTCGACGGCTTCCAGCTCTGTCCACCGTCGATACTGCGGCGGATGAGGAGGTCGTGCGGGCCGGCATCGCACACCTCGTGGCGGCCCTCGGTGCACGCGATGATCGTGTTGTCGGGCAGTACGGCGAGGCCATAGACGAAGTAGCTGGCCAGCGGGTCGACGGCGTTGTCCCACAGGATCGACTCCGCGAAGAACGGAGCAGCGGCGGCGGTACCGATACCTGTCGGCGCCTGGTTGGGGGCTGCGTGGCTGGGGGCCGCATGGGCGGCGGCGGGCAGCGCGGACGCCGCGGCACCTCCCACGAGCCCGGCGGTAAATGTACGGCGGCGGATAGGCAGGCTCATGTGGCGCTCCTCACCGGGGCGGACGGTGTGAGGAAGCTAGCGGTGGGTCTGTGCGGAAGGCCAGGTGCTAATGGGTATTACCACCGGCCATTTCCGGACAATGTCAGGAACCTGCCGCCGGACCGGTTCGCTTGGGTGACTGGTCCTGCTGGTCCTGGTGTCAGCAGGGTTCTGGCTCGGTTCCACCGCAGCTGGAACTGTTGCCGCCATGAACCTCACCCCCTTCGGCTTCACCTCGACGACTGACGACGTCCTGAAGGGCGTCGATCTGAGCGGTCGGCGTGCGCTCGTCACGGGGGCAGGTAACGGTCTGGGTGCGGAGACCGCCCGAGCCTTGGCGAGTGCCGGTGCCGAGGTCACCCTCGCGGTTCGACGCCCCGAGGCCGGGGAGGACGTCGTACGGTCGATCCGGAAGTCGACCGGGAACGATGCCGTCAGCCTGACTCCGCTCGACCTCGCCGATCCGGCATCTGCCAGGGCTCTGGCCGCCGGCTGGGAAGGGCCCCTGCACATCCTGGTCAACAACGCCGGGATCATGGCGGTCCCGCAACTGCAGCGCACTCCCGAAGGCTGGGAGCTGCAGTTCGCCACCAACTTCCTCGGCCACTACACGCTCACTGTCGGACTGCACGGCGCCTTGGCGGCCGCGGACGGCGCGAGGATCGTTTCGGTCAGCTCGACCGGACACTTGATGTCACCCGTGATCTTCGACGACCTGCACTACCGGTTCCGCCCGTACGACCCCTGGACTGCCTACGGCCAATCGAAAACGGCGGACGTGCTCCTCGCCGTCGAAGCCACCCGGCGGTGGTCCGGCGACGGGATCGTCGCCAACTCGCTCAACCCTGGCGCGATCGCCACCGGTCTGCAGAAGCACACGGGCGGCCTGCGGACTCCCGAGGAGTTCCGCAAGACCGTCGAGCAGGGCGCGGCGACTTCCGCCCTCCTCGCCGCTTCCCCATTGGTTGAAGGAATCGGCGGCCGGTACTTCGAGAACTGCAACCCCGCGGAGGTGGTCCCGGAACGCGCGACGACTCTCGGCGGCTCAGGCGGAGTCGCGCCCTACGCCCTGGACGAGGGCAACGCATTTCGCCTGTGGGAGATCGCCGCCGAGCTCACAGCGCGGTAGCCAGCTCCCGCAGAGCGTCCTCGGAGCCGGGTTCGGGCTGGAAGACGATGAGGCGCTGGCCGCCGCGGCCTTCGACCTGGAACTTCTCGTAGGACAGCTCCAGGCGGCCCACCAACGGATGGTTGAGCTCGACCACGTCATGCCCCTGCGGATGAACCTCGTGGCGCTGCCACAGCTCGACGAACTCGGGGCTCTGGTCAGTCAGCTCGGCGATGAGTTTCGCGAACCCGGGGTCGTCCGGGTCGGGGCCGGTCGCGGCCCGGACGCCGGCGACGACGCGCTCCGCCATCGACCGCCAGTCGACGTACAGGTCGCGCAGTGACGGATCGAGGAACGCCGCCCGCAGCCCGTTGGTGCCGGGCGTGTAGACCGGGGAGATCGCCCGCGCGAGAGCGTTCGACGCGAGCACGGTCATATCGGGCGCCTGCACGTGAGCGGGGTTCGCCGGCCAGGAATCGATCAGCTTCAGCAGGCTTGGTGAGACTTCGCCGTACTCCGGTGCGCGGGCCGGCCGCATCGGTCGATAAGCGAGCTGATGGAGGTACGTCGTACCGGCCTCGTCGAGCCGAAGCGCCTGCGCCAAGGCGTCGAGGATCTCGGGGGACGGGTGGTGATCGCGGCCCTGCTCGAGCCTCAGGTAGTAGTCGGCGCTGATCCCGGCGAGCAGCGCCAGTTCCTCCCTGCGCAGACCGGGCACCCGGCGGGAGGTGGTCGCGTTCAGTCCCACTTCCTGCGGGGTGATCAGACCGCGACGGGCCCGGAGAAAGGCACCCAAGGCGTTCTGCTCGCTCACCACACCCATGCTACGGACGGCAGCCGGCCCGGGATCGTGGGATCCCGGGCCGGCTTGTTCGGTACTGCGATCTGTCAGGCCAGGGAGTCTTCCCAGGCCTGGTGGAGGCCGGCGTAGTTGCCGCCGTCGGTGATGAGCTGGGAGGGCGCGCCGTCCTCGATGATGCGGCCGTGCTCGAGCACGAGCACCCGGTCCGCCGTCTCCACGGTGGAGAGGCGGTGGGCGATCACGATCGCGGTGCGGTCGTCCAGGATGGTCCGCAGTGCGCGCTGGATCAGCCGCTCACTGGGGATGTCGAGGCTGGAGGTCGCCTCGTCCAGGATCAGCACGGCCGGATCCGCCAGGAACGCCCGGGCGAACGCGACCAGTTGCCGCTGGCCCGCGGACAACCGGCTGCCGCGCTTCTCCACCGCCGTCTCGTACCCGTTCGGCAGCGCCGTGATGAAGTCGTGCGCACCGATCACCTTGGCCGCTTCGACGATCTCCTTCATGGTGGCATCCGGCTTGCCGAACCTGACGTTGTCGGCCACGGTTCCGGTGAAGAGGAAGTTCTCCTGCGTCACCATCACCACCCGCTCGCGCAGGTCGTCCTCCCTCAGGTCCCTCAGATCGATCCCGTCCAGCAGCACGTGCCCACCGGTCGGGTCGTAGAACCTCGCCACCAGTTTGGCGATGGTCGTCTTGCCCGCGCCGGTGGTCCCGACCAGGGCCACCGTCTGCCCGGCCGGTACGTCGAGATCGAGCCCGGGCAGGATCGATACGCCGTCGACGTACGAGAACTGCACGTTCCGCAACTCCAGATGACCCCTCGCCGTCGAGGGACGGGCCGGCTCCACCGGCTCGGGCACATCCGGCTTCTCGTTGAGCACGCCGGACAGCTTCTCCAGCGCGGCGCTCGCGGACAGGAAGGTGTTGTAGAACTGCGAGATGTCCTGCAGCGGCTCGAAGAACTGCCGCAGGTAGAGCAGGAACGCGGTCAGCACGCCGACCGTGACGTGCCCGTGGTAGGCCTGCCAACCGCCGTACGCCAGGATCGCCACGATGGTGATGTTGCCGACGCCCTTGATCGACGGCATGAAGATCGCGTTGATCCGGAACGACTCGAGGTTGGCCTCGCGGTACTTGTCGTTGACCCCGTAGAAGATCTCCTCGTTCCGCGGCTCCCGGCGGAACGCCTGGACCGCGCGGATCCCGGTCATCGACTCGACGAAGTGCACGATCACCAGGACTACGGCCTCGCGCGTCCGCCGGTAGACGACCGCGGACCGGCGGCGGAACCACGCGGTCAGCAGGAACAGCACCGGGAACGACACCAACGCGAGCAGCCCGAGCTTGACGTCCAGCGTGAGCAGCAGGATCGACGTACCGAACAGCGTGAGGAGTGCCGTCACCAGGCCGTCGAACCCGGTCTCCAGCATCTCGTCGATGACGTCCACGTCCGACGTCAGCCGGGAGATCACCCGGCCCGACGTGTACTTGTCGTGGAACGACGGGCTGAGCCGCTGGAAGTGGTCGAACACCCGCCGGCGCAGGCCGAGCAGGATCATCTGACCGAGCCGGCCGGACCGCATCAGGAAGACCTGCCGGGCGCCGGCCTGGATCAGTGCTGAGAAGAACACGATCACGACGATCGTGACGAGGGTCTGGCTGCCCTCGCCCGCGAGGATCGGCGGGATGCCCTTGTCGATGCCGAGGTGGACCAGGTACGGCACCGAGAGGCGGGCCGCGTTCTCGATCACGACGATCACGATGAGAAGCCAGATCAACTTCCGGTACGGCCGCAGGAGTTCGCCGAGCAGTTGGCGCGACTGCTCCTTCAACCGGATGGTCGTTGCCCTGGACAACTCGTCGTTGCCCTCTTCGGCATAACCGCGCCACGAATCGTCCTGCTGGGTCGGATCGGTGGATGAGTCCTGAGGTGACTGCTGGGTCGTCGTCATGCGTGCACCTCCTCCTCTTCCGCCGCTAGCAACTGCCGGTACGCCGGAACCGTCGCAAGCAGTTCCGTATGGGTTCCGACAGCTGTGATCGTGCCGTCCTGCAGGAGTGCGACCTGGTCGGCCAGCATCACCGTCGAGGCCCGGTGTGCCACCACGATGCCGGTGGTCTCGGCGAGCACGTTGCGCAGCGCCTCCTCCACCAGGGCCTCGGTATGGACGTCGAGCGCCGACAGCGTGTCGTCGAGCACCAGCACCGCCGGCCTGGCGAGCACCGCACGCGCCAGCGCCAGTCGTTGCCGCTGGCCACCGGACAGGGACATCCCCTGCTCGCCGACCCGGGTGTCCAGGCCCCAGGGCAGGTCGTTCGCGAAGGTCGCCTGGGCGATCTCCAGGGCCTGCTGGACATCCGCCTCGGACGCGTCCGGCCGGCCCAGCGTGATGTTCTCCCGGGCGCTCATCGAGAACAGCGTGGGGTCGTCGAAGGCCGACGCCACCGCGCTGCGCAGCGAGTTGATGGTGAGATCCCGGACGTCGTGCCCGTCGATCGTGATCCGCCCACCGGTCACGTCGTACAGACGGGGGATCAGTGAGGTGAGCGTCGTCTTGCCGGACCCGGTCGCGCCGACCAGCGCGAGCGTCGTACCGGGGGGCAGGTCGAGGTTGATGTCGTGCAGGATGTCCGCCGAGTCCGGGCTGAACCGGAAGCTGACGTTCTCGAACCGCAGGTGCCCCCGCGGGTGCACCAGCTCGTCCGGACCGTCGGTGATGGTGGACTCGGTGTCCAGGATCTCGCTGATCCGGTCCGCCGACGTCATCGCCTCCTGCGCCATCGCGAGGATGGCGCCGAGCGACTCGACCGGCCAGATCAGCGACAGCATCAACGTGATGAAGGCGACCAGGGTGCCCAGCGTGATGGCGTCCCGGCCGACGGCGAGCGCGCCGAGCAGCAGCACGATCACCAGGGTCAGGTTCGGGATCACCTCCAGGAAGGTCCAGAACCGCGACGCCAGCCGGACCTTGTCGACCGACGTGTCGTACAGCTTCACCGCGCCCGCGTCGAACTGCTGCTTGACGTGTTCGCGGCGGCCGAACGCCTTGATCACCCGGAAGCCGACCGCGGACTCCTCGATCCGGGTGGCCAGGTCGCCCTGCTGGTCCTGCACCCGGCGCGAGATCGCCAGGTACTTCTTCTCGAACTTCAGCGACACCACGATGATCGGCGCCGCCGCGACCACGACGACGATGCCGAGGGGCCAGTACAGGCGAAGCAGCAGGATGGTGACGACCACCAGTTGCAGGACGTTGATCACCAGGAACAGCAGGCCGAAGCCCATGAACCGGCGGATGGTGGACAGGTCGGCGGTGACCCGGGACAGCAGCTGACCGCTCTGCCAGCGGCTGTGGAACTCCATCGGGAGGGCCTGCAGCCGGATGTAGAGGTGGTTACGGAGCGTTGCCTCGAGATCGCTGACTGCCCGGGACTGCGCCCAGCGGCGGGCCCAGACCAGCAGCACCTCGCTGATGCTGAGGCCGAGGGCGAGCAAACCGAGGGGAAGCAGCAGATCGATCTCGCGGCGGGTGACCGGACCGTCGATGATCGCCCTGGTGACCAGGGGGACGGTGAGGCTGACGCCTACGCCGAGGACGGCGGTGCTGAACATGATCAGCAGTCGCCACTTGTGCGGACGGAGATAGGGGCGAAGCCGCCAGAGGTTCTGGCTCCGGCGGTGGGTTCTTCTAGAAGGGGCAGCGATCGACGGTGCTTGGACAGGCTGCTCTGAGGGCATCTGGAGGGGCGCACTTCCCAACATGCTCGGCACGGGAGGGTTGTTGCGACCGGAAAACGGCGCACTTTCCAGTATCGCTCAGTAGTCAGCGCCTGTCCTGCAAATTCCATTCCCGGGTGAAGAATTACCACTTCCTGCAATGGGTCAACCGCGCCCTCGCGCGGTGACCGCGCTCACACTCATCACGAACCGCTATGAGTGGGCCGCCGCCACTTATCCTGTCGGGATGGATCTGCAGTTCAGCGGCGAGATGTGGTTCTGGAAGGGCCCGGCGCCCTGGTACTTCGTCACCGTGCCGGAAGAGGAGTGCGACCAACTGGAGGCCACCTCGCCGTCCGTCTCCTACGGCTGGGGCATGATCCCGGTCGCCGCGGAGATCGGAGCGACCAGCTGGACGACGTCCCTCTTCCCCAAGGACGGCCGCTACATCGTCCCGGTCAAAGCCTGGGTCCGAAAAGCCGAAGGCCTGGAAGAAGGCGACCTGGTCACGGTCCACCTGGCCGTCGACATCTGACGTCGCGGCAGTCCAGGCGGCGCGGGGACGGCCAGCCGGCGACTGATCCGCCCGGCAACCGTCACAACCTCGTCGCCGTCTTCTTCCTCCGCCAAGGTCGACCCCTGCGCCCGCTCCAGCGGCATCGCGTACTGCGCGTCGTCGCGCTCATGGAGCAGAACAGCACCGCGCCCACCCCACACCGCGAACGCATCAGGCTCACCGACGATCCCGGGCAGTCCAGCCAGCCACTCACCGCCGCGCGCTCCTTCGCGCTCGACAGTGCTCCGCGCAAACGCCTCCGGCACCCCGATCATCCGAGCACCCTACTGGCCTTCTGTCGCTGCTTGAGCGGGTGACGAGAATCGAACTCGCGTAGTCAGTTTGGAAGACTGGGGCTCTACCATTGAGCTACACCCGCGTGCGCTCGCCTTGGGGGCGAGTGCACCGACATGATTCCACATCGCCCGGTTCAGGCTCAAATTCCGGGGGGTGGAGCGAGCATGGGTCAGCGTCCACTAGACTCGTGCGGTCACTGCGGGGCGTAGCGTAGTGGCTAGCGCGCCTGCTTTGGGAGCAGGAGACCGCAGGTTCGAGTCCTGTCGCCCCGACAAACCCCTGCAGCACATTGCAGCGTGGCCTGCGCGGTCACGGCTGTGAACGTCACCGATCAAGGAGAACCGCCACCGTGAAGAGCACCGTCGAGTCCGTGAGCCCGACGAAGGTCCGGCTCATCGTCGAGGTGCCGTTCGAGGAGCTCAAGC
>NZ_DASRXP010000601.1:0-5424 GCF_035687465.1 Kribbella sp. | reverse complement strand
GAACGGGGGCAGCGGCGGGCGAGTGTTCATCGGTACTGCACCTCGCACTGGGGAAGGCCGGTCGTCGAGGGCTCGCAAACGATGTACACCTGCGCGTCGTTGGCATCCTCCGCCGAAAGCCAAGGCATCACAGCCTCGCCGGCCAGGAGCGTGTCGAGCGTCTGCAGTTCGGGATCGCGCGGCTCAGGGTGATGCCGATAACCAGCAGCCCCAAGCGCCAACGCCACAGCAAGCCCCAGCATGTTCACCTGAGTCGGCTCCACCGGCGTAACAGCCCCCTCACCGGGCTCAAGCCGGATCCCAAGGTCCGGAACATCGACGATCCGCGCCACATAAGCACCATCTGTCATAAACCCGAGCCTAGTCCCGCCCCCACCCCCAATCCCCCCAGCCAGCCCCCAACCCCCACACCAACCGACCACTCGCACAAGCCGCCCACCCGTACCTGCGCGCCCGCATCCGCCCGTGCTCCTGCATCTGTCGCACACACCTGCGCCCCGCCACGTGGTCGCGCCCAGGGGCTGAGCGCTGCAGCCCGCCGGCCCCCGTAGCCAGCGCCTGCGTTTCCGCCCTGGCGCGTAGGGCGTTGTGTTTTGGGTTGTTTATCCCAGTTTGAGGGTTATGCTGACCAAATGACGGCTGGGCTGACGAAGAAGGGGCGGGCGACGCGAGAGCGGATTGTGGGGGCCGCGGCTGATCTTGTCTTCGAGCACGGCCCGGTCGGGACGAGTATTGAGGACGTACGGAAGGCGGCCGGTGTCAGCGGCTCGCAGATGACCCACTACTTCCGTGACAAGAGAAGCCTGATTCAGGCGGTCGTGGAGTGGCAGGCTGACGTCGTGATCGCCGCGCAGCAGCAGCTGGACGTGGATCGGCTCGACAGTTTCGCGGGTATGCGGCGCTGGGCTGAGCTCAACGTCCAGCGGCAGGTCGCGAACGGCTGCACCGGTGGTTGCCGGCTGGGTTCCTTGGCCGGCGAGTTGGCCGACTCCGATGACGAGACCCGGCGCGAACTGGTCGCCGGGTTCGACCGTTGGGAGCTCGTACTGCGGGACGCTCTCCGCGCGATGTACGACCGAGGAGAACTCCGGCCCCAGGCGGACCCCGAAAAACTCGCAGTGAGTCTGCTTGCCGCTTTGCAAGGAGGACTGTTGCTCACCAGCACCAAGAGAGATCCCGGGCCGCTGATGAATGCTCTGGACTCCGCCCTCAGCTATATCGAATCGTTCGCGGCGGACCCGGCTTCCGCAGTACGGGCTGATTGAGGTGGCCGACTTCGGGGCGCGGCTGAGTCAGCGGACGGCGTGGACCCGGGAGTTCGCGGCGCCGATGCGAGCTTTCCTGCGGACCGAGGCGGGGAGTTCGGGGGTGCTGGCCGCGGCGATCGTGGTGGCGCTCGTCTGGGCCAACGTCGCGCCCGACTCGTACGAGAGCTTCTGGCACATGGATCTCTCGCTGCGGCTCGGATCCGGCGAGCTGAGCATGGACCTGATGGAGTGGATCAACAGCGGCCTGATGACGCTGTTCTTCCTGGTGGTCGGGTTGGAGGCGCGGCGCGAGTTCGATCTCGGGGATCTGCGGGACCGGAGCAGGTTCGTGCTGCCGCTGGTTGCCGGTGTCGCCGGGATGGTGTTGCCGGTGCTGATCTTCCTCGCGTTCAACCTCGGGGGCGAAGGCGCGCACGGCTGGGGTGTGGCGATGTCCACCGACACCGCACTGGCGCTCGGCCTGCTCGCGCTCGTCGGCCGCGGCGTACCGGACCGGGTTCGGGTCTTCCTGCTGACGGTGTTCGTGGTCGACGACCTGATTGCCCTGCTGGTGATCGCGGTCGTCTACAGCGACGACCTCTCGTGGATGCCGTTGATGATCGGCGTCGCGGCCTTCGCAGTACTGGTCGCCGTCTCTGTGCTCGGGTTCCGCAAACCGCCCATCTATGTTGCCCTCGGCATCGTTACCTGGGCCGCGCTGCTGGAGAGCGGCGTCGATCCGGTCGTCGCCGGGCTCGCGATCGGTCTGACCGCCCCGGCGTACACGCCCGGGCGGGACGAGCTGGAACAGGCATCCGGACTCTTCCGGCTGTTCCGCGAGCAGCCGACCCCTGAGCTGGCCCGGACCGCGACTGTCGGTCTGACCTCGACGCTCTCGCCGAACGACCGCCTGCAGCACTTCTACCACCCGTGGACCAGCTACCTCATCGTCCCGCTCTTCGGCCTCGCCAATGCCGGCATCACGATCAACCTGGACTTCCTCGCCGAGGCGTACACCTCGCCGATCACCCTCGGCATCCTCGTCGGCTACGTGGTCGGCAAGCCTGTCGCGGTGATGGCCACATCGTGGTTGCTGGCCCGGTCCTCTCGCGGCCGGTTCCGCCCACTGGTGGGCTGGGCCGGAGTCGCCGGCAGCGGCACGATCGCCGGCATCGGCTTCACGGTTTCGTTGCTGATAGCAACCTTGGCTTTCGACGGTCCGGAGCTGGCGGAGGCGAAGCTCGGACTGCTGTCGTCAGTGGTCGCCGCCTCGCTGCTGACCTGGCTCGTCTTCCGCGCGACCGCCCTGCTGTCGCCACCGAAGAAGGCTGTCGCGCTGCTCGGCGAGGCGGATCAGCTGGTGGATCTGGTCGAGCCGGTCGATCCTGAGCGGGATCACATCCGCGGTCCGGAATCAGCGTCCGTGACGCTGGTCGAGTACGGCGATTTCGAGTGCCCGTACTGCGGGATGGCCGAACCCGTGGTCCGCGACATCCTGCGCGATGACGATCTTCGGTTCGTGTGGCGGCACCTGCCGTTGTCCGACGTGCATCCTCGGGCCCAGATCGCGGCGGAAGCGGCCGAGGCGGCCGGTGAGCAGAATGCATTCTGGGAGATGCACGACCTGTTGCTCGCCAACCAGGACAAGCTGCAGGCGGCCGACCTGCTCCGCTATGCCGACCAACTCGGTCTCGATCAGCAGCGCTTCCATGAGGACATCAAGCGGCACGTCGCCGCGGCGCGGGTCGCTCAGGATGTGGAGACGGCCGACCTCAGCGGCGTCTCCGGGACACCGACCTTCTTCATCAACGGCCAGCGGCACTACGGCGCGTACGACGTCGCGACGCTGACGCAGGCGATCAAGACGGCGCGAGCCCGGGCCGCCATCCTGCATCTGCGCTCGGGCGACGCCTGAGTTCTGCCGAATGGCAGAATCTTGTACTACTAGGGCATTTCTGCCACTTTCGCGGAGTCGGCCCGCTCGACGAGGCTTGGGACTCCACTTCGTGAAGGAGTTCGATGATGTCCTCGGTCCTGCAGATCTCGCCCGCCGCCGCTGACGCTGCGATCGCCCATTTCGCCGCCCGGTTGACCTTCGAGACGGACCCGTCCGACGTGGCCGCGGACATCGGCGCAGGCGTCTCCGGCTGGGTGCTCGTCGACAGCCGGAGCCAGGAGAGCTGGGACCAGGGTCATCTGCCCGGCGCGATCCACCTCCCCACCCGCGAGATCGCGGCCCGCGCGGCGTCCGTAGTACCGGCTGGGTCTGCTGTGGTGACGTATTGCTGGGGTCCTGGCTGCAACGGCGGCACCAAAGCGGCCCTGGAGTTCGCCAAGCTCGGCTATCCCGTCAAGGAAATGATCGGCGGCTACGAGTACTGGACCCGCGAAGGCCTCCCCGTCGAGACCCTGACCGGCACCACCCGCCAGGTCACCGACCCTCTAGTAGCTCCACTCGGCGTCGCCTGCGCCTGCTGACGCGACAACTAGAGCGAGGCGAGGTGGTGGGCGTTGGCTCGGAGGGATGCTTCGTAGCGTTTGAGGTCGGGGGTTTCGACGCGGTCGCTGATCACCAGGAGGAGGGTGGCGAGGGCCTTGTCGTGGCGGCCGGCGGCGTGCAGGGTGAGGGCCTTGAAGACGCGGAGGGAGTCTGATTCCGGGAACTCCTCGCACGCCTTCTTGAAGACCTCGAGGGACTCGTCGAACCGGTCCAGGTTGCGGAGCGTGCTGCCGTACTGGAGGAGGCACTTTCGCCTGATGTCTCCGGTCAGCCCGGGAAGCGCCTGCTCGTAGTACTCGAGCGCCTTCTCCTCCTGGCCGGCGGTGTCGTAGGAGCCACCGACCTCGTACAGCACGTACGGGTTGCCGGGGTGCCTGGTCAGCAGGTCCTCGAAGAAGTCGATCGTCGGCTGCATGTTCTCCCGGTCCCGCCGGGAGAAGGCTTCCTCGATCGTGGTGGCCAGCTCAGGCGTCAGTTCAGTGCTCACCAGCCCATCATGCCGCGCGGGCCGCGAGCCCTCGTCGTCGGTGCGGTGCGCGCGCCTAGGGTGATTTTTGTACCGGCGCTGTCGAGGGGCCGGGTCTCCCCGGCCTCCTGCGCCTGCTTGTGGGGAGGAACGGTCATGATTCGACTCCGCGGTCACTCGATCTTGCTGCTGGTGATGCTGCTCACGGTTGCGTGGTTTGCACCGGCCAGCGCCACTGCCGGACAGGAAGGACAGGCGTCCCGCGGCCGTGGTGCGCGGGTTGTGGCTGAAGAGCAGGTCGGTCCTCGGCTGGTGGACCTGACCATCGATTCCCCCGCCATTGGCCGCGAAGGCAAGGTACGGCTGCTGACTCCAGACGGTTGGGACCATCGGCGCAAGAGCGACCGCTGGCCGGTGCTCTATCTCCTGCACGGCTGCTGCGACACCTACGACAGTTGGACGCGGTCGACCGACGTCGAGGAACTTGCCAAATTACGCAACGTGCTCGTCGTGATGCCCGAGGCGGGCCCGGTCGGCTGGTACAGCGACTGGTGGAACCACGGCGATGGCGGGGCTCCGGCGTGGGAGACGTTCCACCTGCGCGAGATCCGCGGACTGCTCGAACACACCTACGGCGCTGGACAACGACGCGTGATCGCAGGCTTGTCGATGGGTGGATTCGGCGCACTCAGCTACGCGGCCCGCAACCCGGGCATGTTCCGCGCGGTCGCCAGCTACAGCGGCGTCGTCCACCCCCTGTACGCCGACTTCCCGGAAGGACTGATGTCGCTCCTGCCCGAGTACGGCGAGGATCCGCTCGCGCTCTGGGGAGACCCGATCGCGCAGCGCCGAATCTGGACAGCGCACGACCCGTACTACCTCGCCAAGCGGCTCCGGAACACGCCCGTCTTCCTGTCCAGCGGCAACGGCACCGCCGGTCCCTTCGACCCACCGGGTACGACGGATGACCTCGAGGCGTTCCTGAACGACATGAACCACGTAACGGCCACCCGCCTCCGCCAGGCCGGAGTCAAACTCACCACAGACTTCTACGGCCCTGGCATCCACGACTGGCCGTACTGGGAGCGCGAGCTCCACCGATCGCTCCCCATGCTCCTGTGCGCCCTCCATGTCGCCCAGAAATGCGGTGCCCACTGACTCCAGTTGCCCGAACGTACCTGGTCAACGCGGCTGGGGAGTTGGTACTCATG
>NZ_DASRXP010000600.1:0-2524 GCF_035687465.1 Kribbella sp. | reverse complement strand
GCTCCGCCTCGGGGCCGTCTTCCTCGACCGTCTCCGCGCGGTCCTCCTGCTCGACCGTCTCCGCGCGGTCCTCCTGCTCGACCGGCTGCTCGCGGTCCTCTCGCCCGTCGTCGAGCTCGTCCGTGCGCTCTTCGCGGTCTTCGTCGTTCTCGAGGTCTTGCTCGCGGCGTTCGTCGAGGTCCTCGGTGATGCGGTCCTGGTTGTCGGGGACGAGGTTCCGGTTGAGGTCGGTGTTCGGGTCCAGCGGGCCGTAGCCGTTCTCAGCAAGAGTGCGGTCGACCTCGGCGCGGACCCGCTGTTCGAAGTCCCGGTCCGACAGTTGCTGCCGAACCCTGTCAGCTTCGGGATCGTCCCGCAGCCAATCGCGAACCGCCTCCCGCGAGGCCCGCTCGACCTGCCTGCGGCTCAGCCCGCGTCGCCCACCGAAGCGATTCCGCAGCGTCTGGTGCAGCCGCCGCAGCACCCTGACCATGTCTTCGAACAGCTGCTCTTCCAGCGCCATCACGCCACCTCGGTCGCATAGACGGAATAGCCGAACCCGGCCGCGGCCGTCGCCGCGTCAGGTGCCGGCTGGGTCGCGTACAGGTGGAACTCGGCGCCCGGCCGCAACCAGACAGCCAGGTGACGACGGCGGTCGCGCCACTCCTCGGGGATCCTGGGATCGTTGCCCGGCCCGACGAAGATCGGATCACCCCAGTGCTTCCGGGCCAACTCGAGCTGATCGGGCCAGTGCTCGTCGAGCCCGTCCTCGGCGTCACGGACCTCGTTCCGGCCGATCTCGTACGCCGACCACCCGCTCCGCGGACTGTCCGGCAGCACCGCGTCGGGCAGCACCAGCATCACCGTCTCGCGGGGAGTGACAAGACCCCACGTGTACTCCGTGGGATCGATCTTCCCCGGCGCCCACGGACGCCAGCCGGTGACTTCGGTGGCCCGTCTGACCAGCGCCCGGATCGCCTCGACCCCGGTCCCGGGCGGTCCCCAGATCCTTCGCCAGTCGGACACGTCCGCGAGGTCGGCCATCGCACGCTCGTCATCGTCCGACGACCGCTGCTGCGTCCTCACGTGTCCGTCTCCTCTCGCGACCGAGAGCCTCAGCCTAAGGGGAAGAGGGTGGCATCGGACCGCCCCGACCGTTCGCGAGCAGTAACCGGTAGCGGCCGCCAGACCGGCCGTTCCTGCGTTGTGATGGAGAGCATGAAGTTGCCGGTTCTCCCGACCGAGAAATCCTTCGCGTCACCTCTGCACCACCCCCGAGTGGCGACCGTGATCGGACGCTGGCTCGGGATCGCCGTCACGATCTGCTTCCTGACCGGCTTGTTCAGCCACTTCCAGCAGGTCACTCCCGGCTGGTTACACATCCCCAGCCGCCCGTCCTCGCTCTACCGCGTCACCCAGGGCCTGCACGTACTCACCGGCACCGTCTCGGTTCCGTTGCTGCTGGCAAAGCTCTGGACCGTCTACCCGAAGTTGTTCGCCAAGCTCCCCTGGCCGCCGAGTCGCAAGGCCCTCGGCATGGTCTTCGAGCGCCTCTCCATCGCCGTCCTGGTCGCCGCGATGGCACTCGAGCTGTTCATCGGATTCCTGAACACCCTGCAGTGGTACCCGTGGCCGTTCCCCTTCAAGGAAACGCATTACGCACTGGCGTGGATCATTGTCGGAGCCCTACTGGTGCACCTGGCGGTCAAACTCCCACTGATCACAGCGAACTGGCGAAGAACCCCAGCCGACCGTACGCCGGTCCCGACCACGACCGATTCGTTGCCGCCAGCAATCACCGGACTGAGTCGACGCGGATTGTTCCGGACGGTCGCGGGCGCGGGTGCTCTGATCGGAATCACCTCGGTCGGCCAATCCGTACCAGCTTTCGGGCCAGTCGCAGTACTGGCGCCGCGGAAGCCGAACGTCGGTCCTCAAGGCCTGCCCGTGAACCGGACCGCCAAGGATGCCGGAGTCTCGGCGGTCGACGCCGACTGGCGTGTCACCGTTATGGGCCCACAGCAACTTTCCTACTCGCTGGATCAGCTGCGTGAGCTTCCGCAGAATCGGTCGGCACTGCCGATCGCGTGCGTCGAGGGTTGGAGTCAGGGTGCTCATTGGGAAGGCATCCGGATCAGGGACCTCTTGAAGCTCTGCGGCGCCCCCGAGGGCTCCCGGCTCCGCGTCGTCTCGATGGAGAAGGGCGGCTTCTACGCGACCAGCGAACTCCCCGCGCAGTTCGCCGAAGACCCCCTCACCCTGCTCGCTCTCCGCCTGAACGGCAGCGAACTGGCCCTCGACCACGGATTCCCCGCCCGCATCATCGCTCCCAACCGCCCTGGCGTCCTCCAAACCAAATGGGTCCACCGCCTGGAGGTCATCACATGACGAGGATCAGACTGCTACGCGCCGCATTAGGTGCCGTGGGCATCGGCTTCGGATTGTGGGGACTCAGGCTGCTCCTCCAAAGCCTCACCACGGATGCTCTGATCCGCCTCCCGCTCTGGCTCGGCGGCGCCGTCCTGGCAGACGACTTCTTCCTGAT
>NZ_DASRXP010000599.1:0-13163 GCF_035687465.1 Kribbella sp. | reverse complement strand
GTGGGTGGTTGGTCGAGGCCGAGGAGGCGGCGCCAGCGGGGGGTTCGGACTACTTTCGCGTTGGCGAGGCTGAAGCCGCATTCGGTGCAGAACGGGCGGGACGACTCGTCCGGCTTTCCGCAGCAACTACAGATCTTGGAGCCCGCCGCCGCGATCACCTGGCGGGAGGCCCGCCGCCACAGCCTGCGCCGTACGGGCTGGGGTTGGCCGAAGGCGACGGTCGCGGCGGCCGGGCGAAGCGGGTCGGGAGCAGGCAGGGGGCTCAGGGGGTGTGGGTCTTCGGCTTGGTCTACGCCTTCCGGAAATAGGGAGACGGGGCAGCGGGTGCATGAGATGCTGCCGTCGTCATTCGGTTCGCCACAGTCCTTGCACGGCATCATTGCCGACCTCCTGGACATCTCCGGGGTGCGATTCCCGAGACTAGGCAGAATGGACCGTTCCGCGGCAGGTGCGCAGGCGCCGCACGAAGGGACCTCGGCTCTTCCCGATCGGGCAGATCATGCGAGGATCTCTGCGGGTAACCGATTCATCACTGGGGGGTGAGGACGACGAAGGAGTTCCCGCACCGGCCGACCGTCGCCGTAGACGTCCTCGGCCCCATCCGCCTGACCATTTCCCCTCCCGCCAGGCTCGGCGATCAGGCTGGGGCCGACCCTGGCGTCGGTGCTGGGGGTGGAGAGGTGGTGGTTCGGCAGCGGTTGGTACGGGCGTTGGCGGTGCGGCTGGCGTTGGCCCGCGGCGAGGCGGTTGCCGACGACATTCTGGTCCGGGATCTGTGGGGCGACGAGGAACTGGCTCGGCCCGCGGCGCGGTTGCGGGTGCTCGCGTCCCGTTTGCGAGGTGTGCTGGGTGACCACGCGCCGGCACTACGCCGGACCGCCGCGGGATTCAGTCTCGATGCGGCACCCGCCGACCTGGTCGCTGTCGAGAAGGCCATGGGTCCACTCGACGAAGCTCGTCGCAGCGGTGATCAGGCGAGGGTGCACGCGGCAGCCGCGGCAGCACTCGCACATTGGCGGGGTGACCCGCTAGTCGACCTGAACGACGTGCCGTTCGTCGTCGCGGAACAACGACGACTCGAGTCGCTCCGGCTAGAACTACAGCTCGCCTGGATCGAGACGGGACTCTCCCTGAACATCGCTACGGTCAGACCCGAGCTCGAGCGGCTGACCACCCGGCATCCCCTGCACGAGCGGCTGGTCGGGCTGTCCGCCGTCGCGCTCGCCCGCGCCGGAGATCACCAGGGAGCGCTCTCCCGGCTGGACACCCTGCGCCGGACGCTGGCCGACGAACTGGGCATCGACCCCTCCCCCGAGACCGTGTCCCTCGAGCAGCGGCTCCGGCAGGACACCAGCGCGGCCGCGGCGCCGGTGACCAAGGTTTCCTTGCCGCAGGCATCGAAGAGTTTCGTCGGCCGCGGTCACGAGTACGCCGAACTGCTGGCCCGGGTGGCTCGTCCCTGCGCGGTCACGTTGACCGGTGGTCCGGGCGTAGGCAAGACCCGACTCGCCCGGGAGGTGGCCACCAGCGAGCAGGATCGCGGCCGCGAGGTGAACTGGCTCGACCTGGCCCCGCTCGGCGAGTCCGACAACCTGACCGCGGCACTGATCGCCGCTCTTGGGGTGGACGGCAGCGGGCCGGATCCGATGGCCATCTGCCAGGAAGCGCTCTCTGGCGCTCTGCTCGTGATCGACAACGCGGAGCACCTGGTCGACGCGGTCGTCAGACTGATCGAGGCCATTCACTGGCAGACCAACGGGATCTCGATAGTCGTGACGTCCCAGCGGCCGCTCCGCCTGACCGGGGAAGAGCAACACCGTGTGGGTCCCCTCGCTGCCGAGGCGGGCGCCGAACTGTTCTGTGCGCGCAGTAATGCCGAACCAGGCCCAGAGGTGAACACCATCTGCGCCGCGGTCGACTGCCTGCCGCTGGGGATCGAGCTCGCGGCGGGTCTGACCCGCACACTGTCCGTCAGCCAACTGGCCGAGCGGATCGACAACCGCCTACGACTCCTGGTCCGCGGTCCCCGCGACGCGGGCCTCCGCCACACCAGCCTGCGGGCGGCGTTGGACTGGAGTCACGAACTGCTGGAGAAGCCGGCCCGTCTCACCCTGCGGAGGCTCTCGGTCTTCGCAGGCGGCTGCACCCTGGCCGGCGCGGTCGAGGTACTCGAGGACGACGAACTGCCGGCGGACTCGATCCCCGACCTGCTGGCCGAGCTCTCCGACCGTTGCCTGCTGACGGTCGAGACCAATCCGGGCGGCGGCCGCTTCCGGCTGCTGGAGACCGTGCGTGACTATGCCGTCGACCAACTCCAGTCGGCCGGCGAGGAAGACGACGTACGGCGTCGGCATGTCGCCTGGTGCACCGACCTGGTCAAGCAGTTCGACCGGTTCGGAGGCCAGGGCGACACGTTCGCGACGAACCCTCACGTGAGCGTCGAGGAGGCCAATCTCCTGGCCGCCGTCGACTGGTGCCTCGGTCCGGGCGCCGAGCCGGAGAAGGTCACCGCGATCGTCGCGCCGTTGTGGTGGTACTGGCCGAACCGCGGTCTGGTGACCGAGGCTTCCGGATGGCTCCGCGAGTCGCTTCCCGCCGTACCGGCCGATTCCGCCGAGTACGCGCACGGGCTCAACACGCTGGCGAGCCTGACCCGGTACAGCGGCGCGTTCGACGAGGCGAGAGAGCTCGGAGAGCGCTGTCTCGCGGCCTTCCGCGCGCTCGGCGACGACGCCATGATCACCGTCGCGCTGATGGCCCTGACCCGCACCTGTATGGCGCAGAACAACATGCCCGCGACCCTTGCGCACGCCCAGGAGGCCGAACGGCGCTCCCGGGTGGTGGACAACCCACCGGCCAGGGCGGCCGCGCTCAACTACATGGGGCTTGCGCACCGCAATCTCGGCCGGCCGGCCGAAGCCACCGAGCTGTTCGCGGCGGCACTCGCGGAGTGGGAGCAGATCAACGACGGCGGCGGCTGTTCGATCGCGTGGGAGAACCTCTCGATCGTCGCCCGGCAGATGGGCGATCTGTCCAAGGCTCGCGAGTTCGCCCTGCGGAGTCTGTGGTGCGCGCGCGAGAGCGATTTCCCGATGGGTCTCTGCAGCGCCCTCGAGTCACTGGGGTGCCTGGCCGCCCTCGGCAATCGGTACGAGGAGGCGGTCCGTCTGCTGGCGGCGGCCGGGCAGCACCGGATCCGCCTGGCGCTACCGGTCCAGGTGCCCGACGAGAACACCGATCTCGAGCAGGCCTGGCAGGAGGTCCGGTCAGCCCTCGGTCCGGCCGCCTACACCCTCGCCGAAGCGTCCCGCGGGCTCCCCCTCGAACCGCTCGCCGACGAGTACCTGACCTGAAACACCCACAGCCGCCGATCCCCCGTACTACGGCTCGGCGGCTGCGGGTCGCCCTAGATCAGGCCTTCGCGCAGGGCGTAAGCCACCGCGTGCGAGCGGTTCTTCAGTTGCAGACGACTCGTCACGTCGTGCAGGACGTTCTTCACCGTCCGTTCCGAGTAGGACAGCTCACGCGCGATCTCCTGCGTGTCCTTGCCATCAGCAACAAGACGCAGTACCTGGGTCTCCCGGTCGGAGAGTCCGGTGTGGGACAGACCGCGCGGTGCCAGCACGTGCCGCTGCATCCGCGACACCTGCCCCAGCAGGCGCCCCAGCAGGTCAGGCGGCAGGCTGCCGTCCCCCGCGGCAGCAGCCTGCAGCAGGTGGACGATGCGGTCGGCCGTGGCATCGGTACGCCGGAGCACCCCGGACACCCCGAGCTCGACCGCGGTCATCAGCGCGTCGTCGTCGATCGTGCTGCCGATCAGCACGGTCCGGCGGCAACCACGCTGGGTGGCTGACCGGAGTACCTGAACCGCGCCGGTGTCCAGCGCGTCGACGGCGATCAGCGCCACTACTGGCGGGGCAGTGTGCTGATCGGTCTTCTGCGCCTGCTGCAGCTGCGCCAGTTCGGCGTCGCTGACCAGCACGATCTCCGGTCGCTGCCGGAGCGCGTGCACCAACCCGAACTGCGACAGCGGGTCAAGCGCCTTCACCCAGACAGGTATGCGTTGCTGCGTCATGTATGTCACTCCCCCAGAGCGTTGAACGAAACGGATCGAATCCGCAGTCACTGGCGAACCCCCAAGCTCGTCGATTCCGATCGTGATTCCGGACCTTCAGCCAGTCTTAAACCGGCACACCCGGACCCCGACCCATTGCCCAGAGTGAACCTCGAGCGTTTCACCGACGTCTCATGCCGATTTCCCGCGATTGGTCAAGACCCAACTCTGCTGCCCCACCGGTTGCCCCATAGGCTGACCGGATGACCACGGATGTCGGTTTTCTGCACCATGTCGGGCATGTCGTGAGCGACATGCCGGACGGACTCGACCTGTACCGCCGGCTGGGATTCGTCCTCCCGGCGCCGAGCTACCCGGCGCTGGCGGCGGAGGAGGGTGCGGAGCCGACGGCGTTCGGGGCAAGCAACACCCACGCTGAGTTACGCCGGAACTTCCTCGAACTGGCGGCACCGGTCCGGGACGGATCGAGGATCCCCGAAGACGCCCAGCTGGTCCCTTTGCGCGCACCCGCCGAGGTGTTGCCGGTACTGATGGAGCGAATCGCCGAGACCAGCGCCAACCTGGCCGCCTGCGTCGACCGGTTCGAGGGCCTGCACATCCTGATGCTGGAGTCGCCGGCGATCGACAGCGCCGCGGACCGGTTGACCAGGGCCGGGGTCGCCCACGGTGGGGTCAATACCGTGCAACGGCCGGTTGAGACCGACGGCGGGGTCAAGCTGGAGGAGGTCAGGTACCTCGAGATCTCCGACGACGGCGGACCGCAGCCAGGTACCGTCGCCGAGGGCCGGGTCGGTGTGGCGGCGACCCGGCAGCACCTGCTGCCGCTCGACGAGCACCCCAACGGCGCGATCGACCTGTGCGAACTCGTCCTCTGCGCTGGCGAGGAGTCGTTCGATGCTGTGGAGCGCCGCTATGAGAGCTATCTGGGTCGGAGTGCCGCACCCGTTGCCCCGGGCCACACGCGCTTCGAGCTTGATGCAGCGGCGATCACGCTGGTGACGCCCGAGGTCCTGGCCGAACTCCTGCCGGGCGAAGCTCCCCCGGCGCTGCCCGCTTTCGTCGCCTATGCGGTGTCCGTCCGCGACCTGGGCCAGACGCGGGACTACCTGGTGGCTGCGGGGGTTCCGGCTGCCGCCACGGCGGCGGGCAATCTCTTCGTCTCCGCCAAGGCCGCGCTTGGGGCGGCGATCATCTTCCGTCAGGGCTGGGCGGCAGGGTGGTGAGGGCGCGCAGGGCCAGGCGGTAGGAGTCGAGGCCGAAGCCGGCGATGGTGCCGGTGGCGACGGCGGCGACCACGCTGGTGTGGCGGAACTCCTCGCGGGCGGCCGGGTTGCTGATGTGGATCTCGATCAGGGGCGCGGTGCGCTGGGCGCAGGCGTCGCGCAGCGCGTACGAGTAATGCGTGAAAGCCGCGGGATTGAGCACCACGGGCGTCTTCCCATCGGCGGCCTCGTGCAGCCAGCCGACCAGCTCCGCCTCGTCGTCGGTCTGCCGCACCTCGACCTGAAGGCCCAGCTCGGCGCCGGCCTTCTCGCACTCGGAAACCAGATCCGCGAACGTCGTCGCGCCGTACACATCCGGCTCCCGCGATCCAAGCCGCCCGAGGTTCGGCCCGTTCAGCACGAGCACCCGTCGCCCCTCAACTCCAGTCACACCATCACCCTAGGCTATCCCGGACAGCCCTTGCCGCAGGCGGTTGAAGGCGGTGATGGAACCAGCGCCTAAGCTGCCGGACTCTTCCCGGTGTGATCACACCAGCGGCGACAGTAGGGATGCGGCGGATGGAAGTCAGCCCCGGACAAATGGTCGACGACGACCGCACTTTGTGGGCTCGGCTCCAGGATGCCGACGAACAGGCTCTGACAGATCTCTTCCATCGGCACAGTGACGCTGTCTACAACTTCGCCTTCCGCCGGACCTCGTCGTGGTCGAGCGCCGAGGACGTCGTCCAGGCGACGTTCACCGCGCTGTGGCGACGGGCCAGGGACGGGCGGATCGACCAGTTGACGCTGGACAGCGCCCGGCCGCTACTCCTCGTGATGGCTGGGCATGAGTGCGGCAACGTACTGCGGTCCTCCCGGCGCCAGGCGGCACTCGCGGACAAGCTCGAACTGACCGACGACCGCGGGGGCACGGCACCCGATCACTCGACGGTAGCGGCAGCCAAGGTGGACGACGAACGCGCGATGAGCGACATCCGCAGGGTCCTCGACCGGATCCCCGCCAAGCAGCGCGAGGCGGTCGAACTCGTCGTCTGGGCGGACTGCACGATCGCCGAGGCGGCCCGCGTGCTCGGCGTACCGGAAGGCACCGTCAAATCCCGGCTGTCCAGGGCGCGGACGCGACTGGCCGGCCTCCTCGATCTCGGCAGCACGGAAGGTCTCAGATGATCAAGCAACTCCCGGCGGAGCGACCACTCCCCCAGAAGCAGGAGATCCTCGAGCGCGTCTTGTCCGACGACGGCGAGCGGGCTGGAACCGGAGCCGGCGGCGGGCGGGGCGGTCACAGGACCTGGCTCGTTCCGGTCGCGGCGGCTGCCTCGATCGCGGTGATCGCGGGCGGGCTGCTGACCATCCCGGCGCTGGTGAGCTCCGACGACAACGGCACGAGCCCCGCGGACCAGACCAGCCCGACCACACAGAACACCCCACGGACCAGCGAGAGCGCTATCTCGATCGACCGGGGCAAGCTGACCGCCGCCGAGGCGACGGCGTTCGGGACGGAGTGCGTCAAATCGGTCGGCGCCACGGTCGATCAGATCCTGCACGCGACCAAGATCGTCGGCCGCACTGCCGGCAGCAGCACGGACTGGACCGTGGCCGTGAAGTCGGGCGGCAGCACCTATGCCTGCGTCGGCCGAATCAGCCAGAAGGGCTCGGACGGCCGGTTGACGGGCGCCTACGATTTCGGCACGTTCAGCACGAAGCACCCGGACGGTCTCGGTGGCTCGGGTGACGGCAGCGGCTTGATCAGCAAGATCGACGGCACTGGTACGGCGAAGTTGACCACGTACCGCTGGATCGTGGCTCCGGCAACGGCTACCAAGGTGCAGCGACGGATCTTGGTGAATGGCAAGCCAGGCGCGTGGTTCAGCAGCGACGTGGTCGACGGTCTGGGCTATGTCCGCGCCTCGGTCGAGGCCAGGCTCGTCTCGGGCAACAAGGTTCGGATCGAGACCCGACTGCTGGACGATGCGGGCAACCAGGTCGGCAACCTGCTGGTGCAAGGGATGTCCGTCGTCCCGCAGGTCGGAGGGTCCGGCGGGATCACCCTGCAGTCGGACGACTTCCCGCGCTAAGAGCCGCTGACCTCGGCGTAAGCGGCGACGAGGAGGCTCGGGTCGGGGGCTTCGAGGATGGTCGGCTTGGCGAGGCCGTCCAGTACTACGAAGCGCAACCGATCGGCCCGGGTCTTCTTGTCCAGCTTCATCGCATCCTGCAGATGCGGCCACGCGTCCGCTCGGTAGGAAACCGGCAGACCAAGCGACTCCAGCACCAGCCGATGACGGTCCGCGGTGGCATCGTCCAGCTTGCCGGCGGCCCGGGCGAGTTCCGCGACGAACACCATGCCGATGCTGATCGCGGCCCCGTGGCGCCACTTGTACCGCTCGACCCGCTCGATCGCGTGGCCGAGGGTGTGCCCGTAGTTCAGGGCCTCCCGCCCGATCCGTCCGCCGGCCGTCGTGGTCCGCTCGCGCAGATCGGCACCAACGGTGTCAGCCTTCACCTGGATGGCCCGGGCGATCAGTTCCTCGGTGTGCTCGTACGCCGGGCCAACCGCGCCGGCCGGGTCCTTCTCCACCAACTCGAGGATCACCGGATCCGCGATGAACCCGCATTTCACGACCTCGGCCAACCCGCTGACGTAGTCGTTGCGCGGAAGGGTTTCCAGGGCAGCGAGATCGCACAGCACCCCGGCCGGTTCCCAGAAGGCGCCGACCAGGTTCTTGCCCTCGGCCGTATTGATCCCGGTCTTCCCACCGACAGCCGCATCCACCATGCCGAGCAACGTGGTCGGGATGTGCACCACCCGAACCCCACGCAGCCAGGTCGCCGCGACGAAGCCCGCCAGGTCCGTGGTGGTACCGCCGCCGACCGACACGATCGCGTCGGACCGAGTGAACCCGGCCTGGCCGAGCACGGTCCAGCAGTACGCGAGGACCTCCGCGGACTTGGCCTCCTCGGCGTCCGGGATCTCGATCGCGTGAGCGGTGTACCCGGCCGCGACCAGATCGTCGCGGATCGCGTCGCCGCTGGTCCGCAGCGCCCGCGGGTGGATCACGGCCACCCGCTGTACCCCGTCGCCCAGTAGTCCTGGCAGCTCACCGAGCAGATTGTTGCCGATGACAACCTCGTACGGCGCGGCCGCCTCGACCCGGATCCGTCGGGCCTGGTCCGTCATCCGAGGTGCTCCAGGATCTCGTCGGCGATCTCCTCGGGCGCGCGGCCGTCGGTAGTCACGGTCAGCTTGGCGGCCTCGACGTACAGGGGCCGGCGGGCGTCCATCAGGTTCTTCAGTTGCGTGCGGACATTGCCGAGCAGCAGCGGCCGGGCGACGCCGAGGCCGACCCTCTTGGCCGCTTCGCTGAGCGACACGTCGAGAAAGACGACGTTGTGCCCGGCGAGATCCGCGCGGGTGTCAGCGTCGAGGATCGCGCCGCCGCCGAGCGACAGCACCACGCCGTCGGCCTGCAAGGCTGCGACGATCGCGACCCGTTCCAGCGCGCGGAAGGCAGCCTCGCCCGAGTCGACGAAGATGTCCGAGATCGGCTTGCCCGCCACGTCCTCGACATCGTTGTCCGTGTCGCGGTGCGGCTTGCCCAACCGGGAAGCCAGCAGACCGGCGATCGTCGACTTGCCCGATCCGGGCGGGCCGATCAGAACGACGGCAGGACCCGCGCTCACTCCTCGCCCCACTCGCGCGGAGTGATGGCCTTCGGCAGGTTGGCCAGGTACGACTTGTGGTTCCGCGACGTCTCGGCCACCGAGTCACCCCCGAACTTCTCGACCGACACATCCGCCAGAACGAGCGCCACCATCGCCTCGGCGACAATCCCGGCAGCCGGTACTGCGCAGACGTCGGACCGCTGGTGATGCGCCGAAGCAGCTTCACCAGTCACCGTGTCGATCGTGCGCAGGGCCCTCGGCACCGTGGCGATCGGCTTCATCGCGGCACGCACGCGCAGGGTCTCCCCCGTGCTCATGCCGCCCTCGGTACCACCCGAGCGACCGCTGGTACGGCGTACCTCACCGTCGGAGGAAACGATCTCGTCATGCGCCTGCGACCCCGGAGTACGGGCCAGTTCGAAGCCGTCGCCGAGCTCGACACCCTTGATCGCCTGGATGCCCATCAGCGCACCCGCGAGCTTGGAATCGAGCCGGCGATCCCAGTGCACGTAGCTGCCGAGACCCGGCGGGAGGCCGTCCACAACGACCTCGACGACACCGCCAAGGGTGTCACCGGCCTTCTGCGCGGCGTCGATCTCGGCGACCATCGCCTTGCTCGCATCCGCATCCAGGCAACGGACCGGGTCCTCGTCCAGCCGGGCGACGTCCTCGAAGGTCGGGATCGACCCGTACGGCGCTTTCACCGTGCCGAGCTCGACCACGTGGCTCACGATCGTCACGCCGTACGCCTGGCGGAGGAACCTGGCCGCGACCTCGCCCAACGCGACGCGGGCTGCCGTCTCCCGGGCGCTCGCGCGCTCCAGCACCGGACGGGCCTCGTCGAACCCGTACTTCTGCATGCCGGCGAGGTCCGCGTGCCCCGGACGCGGCCGGGTCAGCGGCGCGTTGCGGGCCAGGTCGGCCAGCACCTCCGGATCGACCGGGTCGGCTGCCATCACCTGCTCCCACTTCGGCCACTCGGTGTTGCCCACCTGGATGGCGACCGGGCTGCCGAGCGAGAGCCCGTGCCGGAAACCACCGATGAACGTCACCTCGTCCCGCTCGAACTTCATCCTGGCGCCGCGGCCATAGCCGAGACGACGACGGGCAAGGGCGTCGGCCACATCATCCGTGGTGACCTGGACCCCAGCGGGAAGACCTTCGAGTACGGCGACGAGCGCTTGTCCGTGCGACTCGCCGGCGGTAAGCCAGCGCAGCATGCCGCGATTCTCCCACGCGGCCCCCGGGCGTCCGCGCCCAGTCTCATCCGGGCTGCTCCGGAGGCCGGTTAAGGTCGAGCGACTGATGGGAGAGGTTGATGACGCGGGCGGCGGAAGAGGAGTATCGGGCACGGGTTCGGGGGTGTCTGGTGGGTGGCGCTGTCGGGGACGCGCTGGGTGGCCCGGTGGAGTTCGATGACGGGCGGAAGATTGTCGCGGCGCATCCTGGCGGGCTTCGGATGTTTGTTGCCGGGGGCGACAACTGGCCGGCCGGGACGGTCACCGATGACACCCAGATGACCCTGTTCACGGTCGAGGGGCTGATCCGGGCCGGCGTACGGACTGATCGCGGGCTCGGGTTCACCGTGGCGGTCGTGCACCATGCGTATGACCGCTGGCTCGACACGCAACTCCTCCCCGGGCCGAGTGGCAAGCGGGACGGTTGGCTCCAGGGCGAGCAGTGGCTGTATGCGCGCCGCGCACCCGGGAACACGTGTCTGTCGGCACTCAGCGAGGCGCGCCAGGGCGGCGACAGCATCCCGCAGTTCGGTGGTCAGGCCGTTAACGAGTCGAAGGGCTGTGGCGGTGTCATGCGCGCCGCGCCGTTCGGTCTGCTGCCGGCCAAGTGGTTCGACGCCAAGTGGGCGTTCAACGCGGCGAGCGAGGCGGCCGGCTACACGCACGGTCACGTGACCGGCAAGCTCGCCTCGGGAGCGCTCGCGGCGATCATCCACGAGATCTGCCGTGGCGCCGATCTCAACGCCGCGCTCGATTCCACCCAGGCACTCCTCACCCAGCACCCCGGTCATGAAGAAACCAGTACTGCGCTGGCGGCCGCGCGGGACCTGGTTGTGTCGGGAACAGCGCCCGGCCCGGACGCCGTGGAGCTGCTCGGCGGCGGCTGGATCGCTGAGGAAGCGCTCGCTATCGGGGTCTATGCGGCGCTCTCGTATCCCGAGCCGGAGCAGTTTCTCGATGCTCTGGCGTTGGCCGTGACGCATTCGGGCGACAGCGATTCGACCGGGGCGATCTGCGGCAACCTCCTCGGCGCTCTGCACGGAGAGACCGCTCTCCCCGCGGAGCTCGTGTTCTCGGTCGAGGGCCGCGGCGTGATCCTGCAACTGGCGGACGATCTGGTCCTCGAGTGCACCCGGGCGAGCAGCCTGCACGGCGAGTACGGCCCGGAGACAGGTTGGCGTCAGCGCTACCCCGGGTGGTGACGGGGCACTAGGGTCCGGGAATGGCGCGTAGCGAGGCAGCGAAGACCCGGCAGGTCGGCGACCGCCGGTCGTTGTTCGACCGGTTCGTCCAGACGGCCTACCTCCGCGTCAGCCAGGCGCCCTTCTTCTTCATCTGCTCGGGCATCGTGCTGGTCTGGCTGATCAGCCTGCCGCTGTGGGCGGATCTGAAGGCCTGGCAGGTGGCGATCCACACCGTCGCCAGCGTGGTCACCCTGCTCCTGCTCGTCCTGCTGGAGAACGCCGCTCGCCGAACCGAGGAGGCCGCGCAGGAGAAGCTCAACGTCATCGCCGAGGCCTTGGCCGAGCTGATGGCGTCACAGGCCCGCACCGATCCGGACCTGCGGGAAGCGACGCAGAAGCTCCGGGACGCGATCGGCCTCGAAGAGCGCCACTAGTACCACCGAGGGATTGGCCGGGGCGTCCGGCCCGTCCCCCGAGGATCAGGCCCGGCGCCCCGGCCGGTTCGTGGTCGGGCGCCGTGTTGACTTTACCGCCGGAGGGGATCAGGAGAGTCAGCCGAGGTAGAGGCGTTCGAGGGGTGCGCCGACGAGTACGCCGGCCAAGGCGCCGGCCAGCATGAACGGGCCGAACGGGAACAGGTCCTTGCGCTTGAACACCCTGGCCGCGGTCAGCACGATGCCGAGTACCGCGCCGAGCAGGAAGCCGCCGTACAGGCCGCTCACCAATTCTCCCCAGCCGAGCCAGCCCAGTGCCATGCTCAGCAACCCGGACAACCGCACGTCGCCGAACCCCACGCCGCGCGGGAACACGTACCAGAGCACGAAGAAGACGCCGAACCCGATCACCCCGGCGATCGCGGCCCGTCGCAACGACCCCCACTCCCCCGACGCGGCCGCGCCGACGATCAACGCCAGCCCGACCACGAAGTACGACGGCCAGATGATCGCCGACGGCAGGTACCTCGTCCTGCCATCGATGTAGCCGAGCACGCTCCCGGAGACGGCCAGCAACAACCAGGCCGCCAACGCCGGCGAGGTTCCGAGGCTCCACCCGAGCAACCCACCGGCGAGACTCGCGAGCACGCCACACCACAGGGAGGCGCGCCGAGTGGCGAGTTCGGCGTACGGGATCTTCTTCGGCTGATCCTCGTCCAACTCGGGTTCCGGGATCCGCCGCAGTACCCAGGGCGCGAGCAGGAACGCGGCCGGCCCGCAGAGCACGACGCCGGTCCCCGCAGCGATCCACGCGTTCGCACCAGACACGATCCCGCAGCCTAGACGATCCGGCCCGACCCAGGCGCCGACCGCTGTGGACAACTCACCGCGAGAAGGCCGCGGCCAGCAGGTTCTCGATGGCGCCGGTCTAGTACCTCACTTTAACTAGGGTACTAGTACTATAGACATACTCAGCTGAAGGTGTACGAGGTCCTGAAGAAGTTGGTGGGGTCGTACTTCTTCTTGACGGTACGCAGGCGGCCCAGGCTGGAGCCGTAGTACGAGTTCACCGAGCGGCCGGCCTCGAGGTAGTTCACGTAGCCGCCGGCAGAAGCTTTGGTGACCGCGTGATGCCCGGAGGTGATGAAGTTCTGCGCTGCGCGGAGTGCCGCCGCGGACGCGTTCGGCGGCAGATCGGAGTACCACTGGATGGTGCCGAGGGCCGATCGCCATGGCCAGGCGGAGCCGCCGGCCGGCTGCTTCGCGGCCTGGCCGCCGAGCGGATCGAGGATCGCCGAGGCCTCGACCTTCGCGCGGGCGGCTGCCTTCACCGCGCCGAGCAACCC
>NZ_DASRXP010000598.1:0-6948 GCF_035687465.1 Kribbella sp. | reverse complement strand
ACCGCGAAGATCAGCGGCATCCCGGACCAGGACAGCCAGACCGCCTCCAGCGGCTCGCGGACGGGGTCGCCCCGGATCAGCGCGACCACGATGCAGCCAAGGGTGAGGAGCACCATCAGCGCGAAGATGACGCCACCGACGTACAGCATGGCGGTGGTCGGTTCGAGTCGCTGCCTGCTGACGACGAACGGCTGGGCGGCCTGCGTGTCCGGCATAAGAGGCATTGTCCGCGCCCGGAGGGTCGCGCGCCAGAGGCCGTACTGCCGGTCCGGGGGCCGCCTCCCGAGACCCGGGCGCGAGTGCTGATGTTGCCCTTGGCAATTATCGGCTGGCGAGGGCCGCGTGGACGGAGTACGGGGTCCGAAGAGGTACTCATTTCGGTCAATCGGTCGTTCGATCGGATGAAATCGGCGTCCGCTGGGGGCCGCCGACTTTGGTACGGACCCCGAGTCCGTAAGAATCGCTGCATGTCCGACCGCCAGACCGTCGTCGCCCGCCGGAAGCCACGGCGCCACTCTTCGGCGCACACCGCCGCCCGGCGGCAACGTCGGGCCGGAAAATGGCGTCGCGGCTGGGTGATCGCCGTGCTCGCGGTGCTCTCGGCCCTCCCGCTGCTGTTCCACCGCTGGGTGCCGAACTCGGTCGGCAACCTGGGCAGTCTGCTGGACACCTTCCTGCCCTGGGTCGGTGTCGCGGTCCCGATCCTCGGCGTGGCAGCCCTGGTACGCCGGTCCGCGACGGCCGGGGTCGCGCTCCTGGTGCCGGCCGTGGTGTGGGGGGCGATGTTCGGGCACCTGCTGATCCCGGGCAAGGGTGGTGGCTCGTACGACCTGCGGGTGCTGTCGCACAACGTCGACGCGGCGAACCCGGACCCGGTCAAGACGGCGCAGGACCTGCTCGGCGCGGACGCGGACGTGATCGCGCTCGAGGAGATCACCACCGCGGACCTGAAGATCTACAAGGCGCAGTTCGCGAAGACGTACCCGCATGTGGTCGCGCGCGGCACGGTGGCGCTGTGGTCGAAGTACCCGGTGGAGGAGAGCCAGTCGGTCGACGTCGGGTTCGCCTGGACCCGGGCGCTGCGGGCGGAGGTGAGCACGCCGCAGGGGAAGGTCGCGTTCTACGTCGCGCACCTGGCCTCGGTCCGGGTCGGAACCAGCGGGTTCACCTCGGACCAGCGCAACGAGACGATCAAGGAACTCGGTGACACGATCGCGGCCGAGAAGCTCGCCGGCGTGGTGGTGATGGGTGACTTCAACGGTACCGCGAACGACCGCAGCCTGGCCCCGATCACCTCGAGCCTGCGCTCGGCCCAGGGTGCGGCCGGTACCGGCTTCGGTTTCACCTGGCCGGCCAAGTTCCCGATGGCGCGGATCGACCACATCATGGTCCGGGGCGTCGTCCCCACCAACGCCTGGGTGATGCCCCCCACCGGCAGCGACCACCGCCCGGTCGTCGCCGAAATCCGCATCTGACCCACCGGGAGTTGTTCGGCGCGGCTCAGCGGGAATGTGTCGGGCTGCAGGAGTAACGTTCTGCAGCGGTAACAACACCTTGCGTCACTAACGACGATGCGGAGGGCCGATGCTTACGCAAGACTCGATCCTGCGGCTTGATGCCACGGCAATCGACTACATCATCATCGCGCTGTACTTCACTTTCGTCCTCGGGATCGGGTATCTGGCCAAACGTGCTGTCTCGAACAGCCTGGACTTCTTCCTGTCCGGCCGGTCGCTGCCGGCCTGGGTGACCGGTCTGGCCTTCATCTCGGCCAACCTGGGCGCGATCGAGATCATGGGCATGTCGGCGAACGGCGCCGAGTACGGCATGCCGACGGTGCACTACTTCTGGATCGGCGCGGTGCCGGCGATGCTGTTCCTCGGCGTCGTGATGATGCCGTTCTACTACGGCTCCAAGGTGCGCAGCGTGCCGGAGTTCATGCTGCGCCGCTTCGGCAAACCGGCCCACCTGGTGAACGCGATCAGCTTCGCGGTCGCCCAGGTACTGATCGCCGGCGTCAACCTGTTCCTGCTGGCGACCATCGTCAACGTCCTGCTCGGCTGGCCGATCTGGCTCTCGACGATCCTGGCCGCGGTGATCGTGCTCAGCTACATCACCCTCGGCGGACTGTCGGCGGCGATCTACAACGAGGTGCTGCAGTTCTTCGTGATCGTGGCGGCTTTGTTGCCGCTGACAATCATCGGGCTGCACAAGGTCGGCGGCTGGCAGGGCCTGATGGACAAGGTCACGGCCGCTCCCAACGGTGGTTCCGAGCAGGTGCACGCCTGGCCGGGGAACCAGCTGAGCGGCTTCACCGACAACACCCTGTCGGTGCTCGGGCTGGTGTTCGGTCTCGGCTTCGTGCTGTCCTTCGGTTACTGGACCACGAACTTCGTCGAGGTCCAGCGCGCGATGGCCAGCAAGAACATGTCCGCGGCGCGGCGGACCCCGATCATCGGCTCGTTCCCGAAGATGTTCATCCCGTTCATCGTGATCATCCCGGGCATGATCGCGGCGGTCTCAGTCCCGGAGCTGATCGCGTTCAAGACCAACGGCGGCGGGGAGGTCGACTACAACGATGCGCTGCTGTTGCTGATGCGGGACCTGCTGCCGAACGGCATGCTCGGTCTTGCGATCACCGGTCTGCTGGCGTCCTTCATGGCCGGTATGGCGGCGAACCTCAGTTCGTTCAACACGGTGGTCAGCTACGACCTGGTCGAGCGGTACATCGTCAAGGACCGCGATGACGCGTTCTACCTGCGGACCGGCCGCTGGGTGACGGTCGGCGGCACGCTGATCGCGATCGGCACAGCGGCGATCGCATCGGGCTACAGCAACCTGATGGACTACCTGCAGCAACTCTTCTCGTTCTTCAACGCGCCGCTGTTCGCCACCTTCATCCTCGGTATGTTCTGGAAGCGGATGACCGCGACGGCCGGCTGGATCGGCCTGGTCAGCGGTACGACGACAGCGGTGATCGTCTTCATCCTGTCCGAGAACGGCGTCATCGATCTGCCGGGTCAGGGCGCGAGCTTCGTCGGTGCCGGCGCCGCCTTCGTGGTGGACATCCTGCTCAGCGTGGTGATCAGCCTGATGACGAGGCCGAAGACGGACGAGGAGCTGAAGGGGCTGGTCTACTCGCTGACGCCGAAGGAAGATCGGACCGAGGTGGCCCAGGTGGGCGACCATGGCTGGTACCGCAAGCCGACCCTGCTGGCCGGGATCTCACTGGTCATGGTCATCGCCCTGAACATCATCTTCGGCTGACCTCCCGGAAAGGAGAACTGAGATGGCTGAGCAGCAAGAGAAGAAGAAGGCCGGTGCGTTCGACATCCGGGTGGTGATCGCGCTCCTGATCGCGATCTACGGGCTGGTGCTGACGATCCTCGGGATCATCGCCGACCCGGCCGAGGTGGACAAGGCCGACGGCATCAACATCAACCTCTGGGGCGGGATCGCGATGCTCGTCTTCGCCGCCCTCTTCATCCTCTGGGCCCGGCTGCGGCCCATCGTCGTACCGGTCGAAGAGGCGGCCGCGCAGGCCTCGGCCGGTGAGTCGCCGCCGGGGAAGTGACTTGCGGCACCGCAGGTCGTTGTAGGACCAGTGGTGCCGGTGGTCTCTCGCGGAGGGACGCCGGCCCGTCGGCCTCGTCCCACTGCGAAGGACTTGTGATGCCTGTAGCAGATCCACCACCCCTGTCCCGCCGGGCGTTCCTTGCCCGCATCGGCGTTCTCGGCGCAGCGCTCGGGGGAGGTGGACTGCTGGCGCGCAGCATGCTCGCTCCGGCCGACGCAGCCACCAATCCGCTGCTGCCACCGGCGGTGGACCTGATCCGGCCGGTCCTCGCCGAGCTCGCCCGGGACACTCTCAACGGCCTCACGGTCTTCGCGATGCCGGGTCCGGACGCCTACTCCCGCACCCAGGGCACCCTGAGCCGTACGCCGGGTGCGCTGGAGGCCGGTGCGACCGACTTCATGATCAACGCGCTGGACCACTTCGTGCCGTTCCCGGATGCGATAGCACAGCCGGTCGGCGCCGCGCTGGTCACCGGCCTGGCCGACTCGGGGATAGCGCTGCCCGGACTCGACCTGTTGCCTGTTGAGCTGCGGAGTCTGGATCAGTCGCTGGCGGCGTACCTGCAAAGTGATGCAGCGTTGCCGTTGTCGTTCCCGATCGCCGGGCTGCTCAACCTGATGGCGACCCAGGTCAACCCGCTGGCCGTGAACGGGCCGCATCTGTCCCCGTTCGCGCGCCTCACGTACGCCGAGAAGGCCGCCGCGTTCGAGCTGATCGAGAAGACGGACTCCGATCTGGTCGCGCTGCTCGACGTGCAGTTCCCGGAGCCGCTGAAGGGCTCGGTCTCCGGGCTGCTCAAGTTCGTCGGCGGCGCGCTGATCGAGTTCGCGACCTTCGGCGCGTACAGCGAGTACGGCGTCTTCGACCCGGACACCCGGACGCTGCGGAAGCGTCCGGTCGCCTGGACGCTGTCCGGCTACCAGCCGAACGGTCCGGTCGAGGGCTGGGACGACTTCATCGGGTACTACCAAGGGCGGATGGAGGTGCACGACTGATGCGCGACGTGATCGTGATCGGGGCCGGTGGCGGCGGGCCGGTGGTGGCCAAGGAGCTGGCCGCGAAGGGGCTCGACGTCCTGCTGCTGGAGGCCGGACCCCGGCACGCGAAGCCGCGGGAGGAGTGGACCACCTTCGAGGACGACGCGAACAACCCGCTGACCGGGTACTTCCGGCTCGGCCCGACCGACCGGTCGAAGCCGGCCTGGTACCGCGAGTGGCCGCAGAACTCCTTCGTCTGGCAACTGTCCGGCGTCGGCGGCACCACCCAGCACTTCTACGGCAACTACCCGCGCGCGTATCCCGGCGTCTTCAAGGGGTACGACGGTGCCGACCGCAACGGGTACGACGTGAACCACCGGTTCCCGTTCACCTACTCGGAAATGGTGCCGTACTTCGAATGGGTCGAGGCACTGATGCCGGTCCAGACCGCGGCCATGGGTCACAAGGAGCAGATGTTCTTCCGGGGCGCCGAGACGCTCGGGTTGCCCGTGCAGACCACCAAGACCACGCACGAACCGTCGTACCGGCCGCAGGAGAACGCGATCCTGCAGCCCGGTGGCACGGCCGGCAAGACGTCGGACAAGAACCTGCTGAACTACCCGCAGGCGACCGGATGCACCTTCTGTGGTTACTGCTTCCAGGGCTGCATGCGACCGAACGGTGCCCCGCGCAACCAATTCGCGAAGCGCTCGACGGACAACAGCTACGTACCGATGGCGTTGACCGCGAACGTCTGGGCCCGGGGTGGCAAACCGATCGAGCTGATCGCGGATGCGTATGTGACTCGGGTGCACACGGAATCGCGGCACGGAGTACTGACTGCGTCCGGGGTGACCTGGCGGGACAACGTGTCCGGTGAGGAGCACCGGGAGGACGCCCGGATCGTGGTGATGTCCGGGGGTTGTACGGAGAATCCGCGGCTGTGGTTCAACAGTGGGCTGCCGAACCCGAACGGCTGGGTCGGGCGCGGGTACACCGATCACTTCTTCGACTGGATGATCGGGTCCTTCGACGAGTACACCGGTAATCCGAAGGGGGTGGGATCCAGTGCGCGGCTGGACTACCCGCCGTACGGGGGACTGGAGAACGTCGGCCTGCCGCCGGCGCTGAGCGCCTTCGGCGGGACGTTGTCGGACAGCGGGATCCGTGGGCAGTACAAGAACGGGCGCGGCAAGACCGGGCCGTGGGACGGTCCGGCCGGGCGCGTGATGGGCCCGGAACTCAAGGAGTTGATGGCCGGCGGTATCGACAAACTGCTGACCGTGCTGGTGATCACCGACGACGACGTCGAAGCGCAGAACAGGGTCACCCTTTCGGCACTGCCGGCCGACGAGAACGGGCCGATCCCGAAGGTCACCTTCAAGCAGCGGAAGCGCACGAAGCGGACGCTGAAGAACCGCGAATTCATGGCGCGCAAGGCGGCCGAACTGCTGCGTGGCGCCGGAGCGAAGACGGTGTACAGGGTCGACTGGGCGCCGCTGATCCTGCACGTCCAGTCGTCGATGCGGATGGGGGAGTCGGAGCAGAACTCGGTGCTCGACCCGCGCGGTGAGACGCGTGCGGTCAAGCGGTTGTTCATCGCCGACAACTCGGCGCTGTCGAACGGACTGGGCGGCCCGAACCCGACGCTGACCAGCCAGGCGCTGGCGACCAGGACCGCGGAGAAGATCTTCCAGACGTACTTCGACGGCGATCCATGGGTGCGAACCGA
This sequence comes from Kribbella sp., assembly GCF_035687465.1. Classification (NCBI taxonomy): domain Bacteria; kingdom Bacillati; phylum Actinomycetota; class Actinomycetes; order Propionibacteriales; family Kribbellaceae; genus Kribbella; species Kribbella sp. The sequence goes on along the minus strand of NZ_DASRXP010000598.1, from coordinate 662 downwards.
TTCGCCGGTGGTATCGACGGATCCGCGCATCAGCGTGCGGCTGGGCCAACTCGGCCTCTGACCGCGACCCCCCGTTTGCGCCGGCGCGCAGATCCATCGTTTGGATGCTGGCTATGGGCTGGGGAGCGATCGCGGTAGCCCGAACGATGGGAGGACGCTGTTTTCGAAGCGGGTCATGGCGCAGATCCGGTCGCCGGTGAGGGTGAGGACGTAGAGGCCGGTCCCGTGGCGGATTCCGTTGGCGGCGCGCAGGTAAGCCCCGAACGCCGGCTGACCGTTGGCTCGCGTTGGGACGAGGTCGAACCGTCGACCTGCGCGGAAGATGCTGGCGCAGAAGCGGGCCACGACATCTCGGCCCTCGTATTCGAAGGGCATCGGTGGCATCGACATGAAGACGTCGTCGGTGAGCAGGGCCACCAGCGCGTCGAGATCGGCAGACTCCCACGCGCGGACAAATCTCGTCACGAGCGCATCCTCGGCAAGTGAGCCGGAGGCGGGCGGCGGTTCGCGGTCGTCGGCGGTGGGACGGTGTTGCAGGCTGGCGCGCGCCCGCTTGAGGGCGCTCTTGACCGACTCGACGCTCGAGTCCAGCATGTCGGCCACCTCGTTCGCGTGGAATCCGAGGACGTCGCGCAGGATGAGCACGGCGAGCTGGCGAGGCG
>NZ_DASRXP010000597.1:0-2064 GCF_035687465.1 Kribbella sp. | reverse complement strand
ACACTTCGCCTCTATGCCCATCTGCTGCCAACGTCACACGCCCGTGCTCGCTCGGTCATCGAGCAGCGGCTGGCCAAGCTCAGCCTGCTGCCGACGGAGCAGCCACGGAGCAAAGACGATCAGACGGCAGCCTAACAGGCGACTCGAACCTCTATCCTGGCCCGTTTCACAGACGGTCACAGGTCGGGATCCTCCTTTAGATCAAGCCGATCCAGCTGATCGTGGGTCTACCGATCGACCTGCCTGGCGGAGGGTAGGAGAGCCAGTCCCAGGAAGACGTCTCCCTTTTGCGGTCACTCCCGATGCTCGACGCTGGCGGTGAAACCGAAAAGGGAGAACCTCTGTGACTACCTCGCGGTCATACGCCTTCGCAAGTGGCGATCGCGTGGACCCTGCGCAATGCCACGGTGACGTCGCCGATCATCGGCGCCCGGACGCTGGGGCATCTCGAGGACAACCTCGGTGCCCTGGATGTGACGTTCACCGAGCAGGACGTGCAGGACCTGGAGCAGGCGAGCGCGATCGAACTCGGCTTCCCGCACGACTTCCTCAATCGCCCGATGACCCGAAGCGTCACGATGGGCGACCTCCGGATCGAGCCGGCCCCGTCCCCTCGCTGACGCCACGGCGCTCAGGAAGCCCCACTGCTTGATCGCCCCGGAGTCGTCGGCACCGCGCCCCCGCGATCGGTGGACGCGGGCTCGGCTCCATCGGTGGGGGTGAGGTCGCCGAGGTCTGCGTCCCAGTCGTCTTCGTCGCCCGCCGTCGCTTCGTTGCGGCGGGCGATGCGGAGGAAGGCGATGATCAGCAGGATCGGTCCGAGGAACATCGCCAGCTCGGGCACTCCGCCCATGTGCAGGGTGATCATGACGCCGTCACCAGGGCGATCCCGCCGGCGGTGAAGGCGACCATCGCCGCGAGCATCGGGTACTGCGCGCGCCGCAACTGCCGGCGGCGGAACAGCTGAGCGGCGCGATCGTGAGCGGCCACCACCCCGAGTACGTGGCCGAGCACGATCGCGCCGATCTGCACCGCTGCGATCAGACCAGTACCCAGGAAGGAGTAATCGATGCCCGTCCCGTTGGTCCCGAGCAGATCCCAGCCGCGACCGAACGGGTCCGACGCCAGCAGAACGCCTTCCTGGCCCTGGAACAAGGCGAACGAGAAGTAGTGCGCCACGGCGTACCCGATCGCGATCGGAACCAGCGAGTGCACGAACGCGCCGGGCAGGCCTGCGTTGCCGACAGCACCTGGCCGCACCATCGAAATACCGGTGGAGCGCGCCGCCAGGAGGAACAGACCGGACACCAGCGCGACTGCCGTCAGGAGGCCCAGGGTGTAGACGACGAGGTGGCCGGTATGGCTGAGCTGGGCGGTCAGGTTGGTCCAGGCGGACCATCTGCTGATGCCGTCGAAGGCGGTCGATCCGAGCAGCAGGCAGAGGAGTCCGACGATTCCCGGCTCCTGCGGGATCGTGGCCAGCCCGGCCAGCGGGTTGCGTAGTACGAGCTGGTGCTGATCGTTGCGGCCGAAGAGGCTCAGCTTCGCCAGTACCTCGGCGTACACCTCGAAGCTGTCGCCGATGCTGAACCAGCGCGGACCGTAGAGGATGCCGGCGGCAACGTTCACCACGGCGTAGACGGTCACGAAGATCGCGACAATGAGCGGTTCGGAGCCTTCGGGGTGGGCCAGTTCGAGCCAGAGGAATCCAGCGAGCCCGGCGACAGCCGGCCAGTAAGCGATGCCGCGCGGGAGTTGCCGGTACGACGTCCGCGGGATCGCCGCCGCGAGGGTGCGGAGCGGGTTCGCGAGTCGCCAGATCGGGCCGAAGACGAGCGAGAGCGGGATGATGCCGACCCAGATCCAGACGTAGAGCCAAGTCGGTGCCGGGTTCAACGATGGCTCACTGCTGCCGAACCAGGCGGACCCGATGAGTAGCGCGAACGCCGCCAGACCGACTGCCTTGAGGAGCCACCGGGTCGAGCGCGCATCGACGATCCGGGGCAGCGCCGGGACCGGCGTACCGGCTGTGAGTTCGAACCGCGGCCGGGACCAGAAGGCAGC
>NZ_DASRXP010000596.1:0-18189 GCF_035687465.1 Kribbella sp. | reverse complement strand
GACCTCGCTCCCGCAGTGCCCGGGATCGACGAGGAGATGGCAACGGCGATCACCTCGTCACTGCTGACCGAGGTGATCGACCTGGTGCCCGACGAGTGGATCGTCGAGGGAGACCGCGAGCGGTACCTCGACCACCTGCAGGCGCGGCTCGCCGACCGGACCGCTTGGCTGCCGGGTGGTGCACGGTGACCGCCACCTCGGATCGCGTGCGTTCCGACCTCGACCTGGTGCCATTCGACTACGTCATCCTGCGGGCGGCTCCCAGGATCCAGCGCGGCGAGTTCGTCAATGTCGGCGCAGTGCTCTACTGCCGCGCACTGGACTTCCTCGGCGCCGCCTGGGACGTCGAGCCGAACCGCTTGAAGGCGCTGGACCCAGCGGTCGACGTCGACGTCGTCTGCGCCTCCCTGGAGCACATCCGTGCCATCTGCGCGGGTGAACCCGACGGGGGCCCCGCGGCAGCCACCCGGATCGGTGAACGATTCCGCTGGCTCGCGGCGCCCCGCAGTACGGTCGTGCACCCAGGCCCCATCCACAGCGGCCTCACCAACAACCCCGCCGCCGACCTGGACCGCCTGGTGGACGCTTTCGTCCGCTAGGCAAGCGCTGCGGAGACCACCTCGCGGGCCTGGGCGAAGACCTGCTCCAAGTGGACGCTGCCCTTGAAGGACTCGCCGTAGATCTTGTAGAGGTCCTCGGTGCCGGACGGCCGGGCGGCGAACCACGCCGACTCGGTGGTCACCTTCAGCCCACCGATCGCCGCACCGTTGCCGGGCGCACTCGTCATCCGGTCGAGGATGGGCTCGCCGGCCAGCTCCGTCGCCGTCACAGCGTCTGCTGACAGGGCCGACAGCTTCGCCTTCTGGTCGCGCGTCGCCGGCGCATCCACTCGCGAGTACGCCGAGGCGCCGAACCGCTCGACCAGCTTCGCGTGGGCCTGCGAGGGTGTCTCCCCGGTCACAGCGGTGATCTCACTGGCCAGGAGCGCCAGCAGGATCCCGTCCTTGTCCGTGGTCCACACCGTGCCGTCGAACCGCAGGAAGCTGGCACCGGCCGACTCCTCGCCGCCGAAACCGACGCTGCCGTCGATCAGGCCGGGCACAAACCACTTGAAGCCGACCGGGACCTCCCAGAGTCGTCTGCCCAGGTCACCGACCACCCGGTCGATCAGGGAGGAGGAGACCAGGGTCTTGCCGACCGCGACCTCCGGGCCCCACTGGCGGTTGGCGAACAGGTAGGAGATCGCCGCCGCGAGGTAGTGGTTCGGGTTCATCAGGCCGGCGTCCGGCGTGACGATGCCGTGCCGATCCGCGTCCGCGTCGTTGCCCGTGGCCACGTCGAAGCGATCCTTCTGGGAGACCAGCGAGGCCATCGCGTACGGCGAGGAGCAGTCCATCCGGATCTTGCCGTCGTGGTCCAGCGTCATGAACGACCAGGTCGGGTCGATCCGCGGATTCACCACGGTCAGGTCGAGCCGGTGCCGGTCGGCGATCGCCGCCCAGTAGTCCACACTCGCGCCGCCGAGCGGGTCCGCACCGATCCTCACCCCGGCCGAGCGGATCGCGTCCAGGTTGAGCACCGAGGGCAGATCGTCCACGTAGTGACCGAGGAAGTCGTACTCCCCCGCCTGGGCTCGCGCCGCCTCGAACTGCTTGCGCCGTACTTCGCGATTCCCGCCCGCGATCAACTCGTTCGCCCTCGAGGCGATCCAGCCGGTCGCGTCGGAGTCGGCCGGCCCACCGTGCGGCGGGTTGTACTTGATGCCGCCGTCCCTCGGCGGGTTGTGGGACGGGGTGATCACGATGCCGTCGGCACCGGCCCCCGCGCCCCGGTTGAGGCGCAGGATCGCGTGCGACACGCTGGGCGTGGGGGTCAGCCGGTCCGCACTGTCCACCAGGGTCTGCACGTCGTTCCCCGCCAGCACCTCGAGCACTGTGCGCCAGGCCGGCTCGGACAGGCCGTGGCTGTCCCGGCCGACCAGGAGCGGCCCACTGGTCCCCTCGCCCGCCCGGTACTCGCAGATCGCCTGGGTGATGGCCAGGATGTGCGCCTCGTTGAAGGCGCCGTCGAGGCTGGAACCGCGGTGTCCCGAGGTACCGAAGACGACCTTCTGGGCGGGGTTCTCGATGTCAGGGGTGATCCCGTCGTACGCCGCGAGCAGCGCGTCGAGATCGACGAGGTCCTCGGGCTGGGCGGGCTGACCTGCGCGTGGGTGCATGTTCACATGCAACAAGCCTTCGGCGCCGATCACAACTCCCCGGGTGGCGCGTCTCAGGTCGGGAAGGGTGTCAGCAGTTGGTCGACCGGCGCGTAGTCGTCGGTCAGCAGCGGCGCGTCGCCGACGAAATCCCGCACCGCCACGGGGTCGGTGAGCGCGGACGCCCGATTGCCGAGCCGGCCCTGGATCGCGCTCGCCGGGATCGGCCGGTCCGATGCGACCAGGACGAAGTTGCCGCCGCTCTGGCCGGCCAGCGCCGCCGCGGTCGAGATCACCGCGACGTGGGGGAACTCCGCGGCGATCGTCCGGACCTCGGCCTTCAGGAAGGACTGCGGCCCATAATCGATCACGTTCACCAGGTAGACGCCGTCCGGGTTGAGCACCCGGCGGACGTCGGCCACGATCTCGCGAGTGGTCAGGTGCCACGGCACGGCGATCCCGCCGAACGCGTCCATGATCACCAGGTCACGGCTGTCAGCAGGCTCGGACCGTACTCCGAGCCGCCCGTCGCGGATCTGCAGGTCGAGATCCGGCCCCTGCTCGGCGCCCAGTTGGGCCTTGTCGAGCTCGATCACGCCGGCGTCGATCTCGTACACCTTGTTCTTGCTGCCCGGTCGGGTCGCCATCAACCAGTGCGGCAGGGTGAGACCGCCTCCGCCGATGTGGAGCGCCTTCAGCGGCTGCTGCTGGGGCCACTCGCTGTCGATCACCGCGCCGTAGTTCTTCGCGTACTCGAACTCCAGGTAGGTGGGGTCGGCGAGATCGACGTACGAGTGTCTGAGCTGGTCGAGGTACAGGATGCGACCGGACGCTCTGGCCGGGTCCTTCTCGATCCGGGCGCAGTGGTAGGCCGTCTCGACCTCGCAGGGTCTTGGTGCGGCCAGAGTGAGGCCGGTGCCAACCAGGGCGAGGATGAGCGGCCTGGCGGCAGCCTGCAGGCCGCGCAGCAGGATGGTCAGGACCGCACCGCTGACTGCCAGCAGGCCGCCAAGACAGAGCACGATGGTGCTGGTCGGCACCTTCGCTACGAAGACGAAGCCGGTCAGGACGGTCCCGGCGATCGCTCCGACGGTGGCGTAGGCGGAGAGTCGTCCGACGACGGTGCCTGTCTGGCTCAGCGTCGACAGGCGCAGCTTCGTCACCATCGGCGTCACCGCCGCGAGCAGCGACGCCGGGATGAACAGGGCGACGGCGACGGCGAGGAACACGATGTTGGCTCCGCCTTCGCGGACCGCCTCGCCGGTCCAGCGCACGATCGGCAGGATCAGCATCACCAAGGCCCCGGCGAACAACACCAGCGGGCCCAAGGTCTTCGTCGGTGCCACCGCGTCGGCGAACCGCCCGCCCATGGCCGCACCGGTCGCGATCGCCGCGAGGGCGACACCGATGACGGCGGTGTTCGTCTCCAGCGTCAGGCCCAGGTACGGCGCGACGAGGCGCAGCGCCACCAACTCCAGCACCATCACCGAGGCAGAGCTGCCCAGGGACAATGCAATGGCCAGCTTGTCTCCGATGCCTCGCGCGGGGGCAGGCGTGGTCGCGGGCGCTTCAGTCTCGCTCACCGCGCCACCCTATCCAGCCTTTCCACCTGTGGATGACCACCAACCGGGCCACCCGCAGCAAATCTCCCTGTGGACAAGGACCTTTCAGCCGGTGAAGGCTCGTACTTTCCCTGGCATGAGCAAACGAATCGTCGCCTTCTGTTCCGATCTCATCAACGCCTCCGGTCCGCAGCCCGCCGAAGAACTCCTCCGGCAGGCGGCGACGGCAGGCCTGACCAAGGCCGGCAACCCGGTCAACGTGATCCGCAGTGCCCTGCGCCAGTCCCCGGTGATCGTGCACCTCCCGGACGGCCGCTTCGACTCCGCCCGGCGAATGCTCGACGGAGCCGCCTTGACCCATCGGGTCCGCTACGCGACCAAGGGCAGACAGGTCCTGTTCGCGGGTCCTGAGCTGTCCGTGCTCGACCACGTCCTCGTGCACGAGGGCTCACTCGCACTCTCCGCGGGTGGCGCCGTCACCTCCTCGATGGGCCAGTTCGGCGGGTGGTGCGGCCCACCGGACTGGCTGCCGGACGTGCCGGCCGAATCGCTCCTGGTGTTCCGCTTCAGGAACGGACGCCTCACCGTCACACCGGCATCGCAGGAACCGCCTCGCGTGAGTGAGGCGGTCGAGCGGCTGCGCCTGGTGCTGCGCAGACATCTGCAGTCCGAGGACGGCCTGAGCCAGTGGCAGACTCATCTCACGCTCGGCAAGGTGATGCTTCGCGCACTGGCCGAAGTGCCCGACCTGCTCGCGGAGCCACTACCCCCGTTCGACGAGATCCTGCAGCTCGGTTCGGAACGCTGGGGCCGGGACTGGCCGGTGGAGTCGATCGATGGTCTTCGCGACGGCGACCGGATCGTGCTCGACGACGTACCGGGCGCACTGGTAACGGCCCTGCGCCGTGACGCCGAGAGGCTCGGCGTGACCAGTGGCGAGCTGACCGTCCTCCTACTCTCGGCCGCGACCTACCGGACCGCCATGCCGTGTCGCCATGACGCCCGCGATGCCTGGCTGTCCCAGCGGACCCGCGACTGCGACGAGGACGACTTCTCGGACACCTGGCTGGACGAACTGCCGCCCGGCTTGCTCAGTCAGCCTGATCCAGCCGGCTGATCAGCGTCTTCGGAGCGATCTGCCGGTACGCGTCCTCGACGATGTCCTCGAGGTGGTCCCAGTCCACCCCATCGACATCGAGGTAGACACCGAGCCAGCCGCGATGGCCGACGTAGGGAGGCCGGAAGAAGTGCTCGGGATCGTCCGCGATCAGCGCTTCCTGGGCTCCTTCGGGCGCGGCGCACCAGAAGCCGGTCCGGTCGTCGTGGTGCTGGTCGGCGAACATCACGAACGTCTTCTTGTCCCGAACGAACCAGGTCGGCTCCCCGTGACTCAGCCGCTCAGTAGTCTCTGGCAGCGCCAGGCAAAGCGTCCGCAACCGATCCAGCGCATCCATCCCCAGACCCCTTCCAGGAGCAGCCAACGCTCAACGGTAGGCCTTCCGGGACTCACGGCTGGTAGCTCTGGCCTAGGTCTCCGCCGTCGGCTCCAGGGCCGGTAGCAGGGTGTTGTGTGACTTAGGTCACAGTGACAACGGTGCGTGTCTAAGCGTTACACGGTCAGTGCCGGTGGGCGCGAGCGGCAGTGCCGCGACCGACAGGAGGTTCGAACAAAATGCGCATTCGGAACCTGGCGGTGACCGCAATCCTGATCCCGGTCCTGATGCTCGCTGGTTGCGGTCGCGACGAATCGGCCGACGTGGCCGCCTCGTCCCCGGGCAGCAAGAAGGCGTCCAAGTACGAGCTGACTGACCCCGTCGCGGACGGCTCCGGTCAACCGCAGTCGGGTCAGGGGTCGGACGACCCGGTGGTGAACGCGTACTACCAGTACCGCGTCGCGCTCGATGTGATGATGCGCAGCGGCGGCAAGGCGACCAAGCAACTGGTCCCGGTGATGACGCCGGAGCTGTACAGGTCGATCAGCCAGCAAGCGAAGTACTTCCGGACGAAGAAGCTGCACAACACCGGCGTCACCAAGGTGATCTGGGCCAAGCGGACCTTGGTGGCCAACGGCGTGATCGTCCGCGCCTGCTACGACACGAAGCAAGCGAGCACGGTCGACGCGAAAGGCAAGCGGGTCCTGCCTGCGAAGACCCCGACCCGCTGGATGGACGAGATGCGGGTCGAACTGCAACAAGGCCGCTGGGTCGTCGACGGCGGCAGCACCCTGCCGGCGAAATGTTGACCGGACTCCGTCACCAGCGTCCCTGACGGGACACCGCTCTTGACTTCTTCCCCACCCCACCGCCCGGTCGCGGAGGGCCACTGACGACTCCGATCCGCTGCCCCTCCTGGGCACACCTCGCGGCTCGGAGCCAACTCGCAGCGCGGAGAGCAGGCAACCCCTGCCCTCCGCGCTGCCGGTTCCCTGGACCTACTAGGCGTGGCGGCTTTCGATTCGGATCAGTTCTTCCACCGCAGTCCGAAGAACCGCGTCGTCTTGTGGGCCGGACCAGACGATGACTCGCGCCTTGTCGCCGAGCCGGGCCGCGACCAACTCACACGCCGGCGTCGGATCGCCCTGGTTCAGCAGTACGACGAGTCGCCGGCCGTCGCGTTGCAGCCGGTCGAGCAGCGGCGGCAGAGTCGACCCGCGGAACAACCCGGGATCACTCTTCACCTTGGTCTCGATCATCACGCCACGCCCGCGGACCACCAGCAGGAAGTCCGCGCGGTCCCGGGTGAACTCGCGATCGTGGTAGATCCGCGCCTTCGGCCAGATCCGCTGCAGCGCGTCGTCCACCTCAGCGTCGTACCGGGCCGCCAGGCGGCTGACCCGTGAACTGGTCCCGCGCGGGCGGAAGGATTCCGGCGCCCGCCGGGTCGTACGGCGGCGCCCCAACAGGGGTAGCAGCCAGCGGTAGAGCCTGGTGTCGATCATCGGCGGACCCCTGAACCTCGCCCGGGCACTCAGGGAAATTCTCTCAGCACCCGCAGTGACGGACCAGTCTCAGCGACGGCCCGCCGACGATCGTGACAGCATTGCGACAGAGCGCCTCAGGCGTTCTTGATCGCGGAGACCTCGATCTCCAGCGTCACCTTCTCGCTGACGAGAACGCCGCCGCCCTCGAGCGCCGCGTTCCAGCTGACCCCGAAGTCCTTGCGGTTCAGCACGACCGAGCCCTCGAGCCCCACTCGCGTGTTTCCGAAGGGGTCGACCGCCGTACCGGTGAACTCGAACGCGATGGCGACCGATTTCGTCACGCCCCGGATGGTCAGGTCGCCGGTGACCTCGAAATCGGCCTCGCCGGTCTGCTTCACCGCCGTCGAGACGAAGGTGATCTCCGGGTGGTTGTCCATATCGAGGAAGTCATTGCTGCGCAGATGATCGTCGCGCTGGCTGTTGCGCGTGTCGATCGTCTTGGCCTGGATCGTCACCCGGCCGGAGGAGTTCTCCGGCTGTCCGCCGTCGACGTGCAGCGTGCCCTCGAACTCGTCGAAGCCGCCCCGCACCTTCGCCACCATCGCGTGCCGGGCGACGAAGCCCATCCGGCTGTGCGCGGGGTCGATCGTGTAGTCGCCGGTCAGGTCGGCGTATCCAGTACTCGCGTCCGCATGCTCAGTGCTCATGTCAGTCCGCCTCCAGGGGGGTAGTTGAAATTTACATCTTCACCCTCCCAGCTTCCCACCTCTTTCGTCTACACCCAACTACAGGCCGTTACTCCCAACCCTCCCCACCTCGCGTCAGCGCAGGGTGTGATGGAGCTCTGGTGGCGCGCCGAGCTCATCGCGCAGGCTCAGCGGAACGGTTCCGTCGATGTCGGTGACGCCGAGCCGAGCGCCCAACTCGGCGCCGATCATCGCGCGACCGGAGTAGCTCATCAGGTCGTCCTGCGCGTAGAGGGCGGCGATCACGCGGCCGGTGAACTGTGGCGATTCCTCCGTGATGCTCGAGCGTTCCTGTGTGGGCAGGGACGCGCGGTAGGCGATGCCGCGCTCGGTACTCAGGTGGCCCATCCAGATCGACACGGCGGCGACATTGTGTGGGCGCAATTCCATCGCCATGTCCGCGGCCATCTTGTCGGCACCGGCCTTCTGCGCGCCGTAAGCAGGTCCCTGGTGATACGACACCGCACCGTAATAGCCGGTGTTGACGATGAGCCCACGCCCGTTCGCGATGAGCAGTGGCGCCGCGTGATAGGCGGCGACGAAGTGCGACCGGAGTCCGACGGTGATCATGTCGGCCAACTCAAGGCGGTTGTTCCAGAAACCGCCGGGCTTGATCGGCCCGGCGAATTTGGCCGCGTTGTTAACGAGGATGTCGAGCCGGCCGTGCTCACGGGTGATCCGTTCGAACAGGGCGGCCACCGCGGTGTCGTCCGCGTGATCGAGGACCACCGCGACGCCGGTGCCGCCGGCCTCGTCAATGAGAGCCGCGGTCTCCCCCACCGTGCCGCCGTAGGGCGAGTCATCACGCTGCGCACTGCGGCCGGTCACGTAAACAGTCGCGCCGGTCTGGCCGAGCGCGAGCGCAATCCCCTTCCCCGCGCCGCGACTCGCTCCCGTGACTACCGCGACAACCCCTGATCCAGCGCCTGACCTTGTCATCTGCGTACATCCGATCTATGACTGATCCGGACATTGTGTCCGATTCTACTCCGAACATATGGACACACTGCCCGTTTGTCAAAGTCGGACCCGAAGGACCTCGAGTCCTGACCGACGACCAGTAACTCGGTTGCGCGGCGGGCGGTGGTTGGGTTGGGGTTGGGTGGTTGCCAAGGACTCGGAGGAAGACCGGTGGAGCCGCTCAGTGCGGAGGAGATCAGGCGCTCCTTCGTCAATACGACCAAGAGCCAGGTCAAGTCGATGACCTTGCCGCGCGGCTTCCAGGAGTTGCAGTGGCCGTCCCTGGACTACCTCGGCTGGCGTGACCCGAAGGCGCCCGCCCGCGGCTATCTCGTCGTACGACGAGACGCCGGGGTGACCGCGATCGCCCTGAACACAGCGGCGACCGGGAAACCCCGACGCGGCACCGGGCTCTGCGACCTCTGCCACACGGCCCACCAGGTCACCGACGTCTCGTTGTTCGCCGCCCGTCGCGCGGGATCGGCCGGCCGGGACGGCAACACCGTCGGCACCTACATCTGTGCCGACCTCGCCTGCTCGTTGTACGTCCGTGGCCTCCGCGAACCCGAGGTACCGCAAGGTGAAACGGTCGCACCCGAACTCCGCATCCAGCGCCTTGACGACCGGCTTCAAATCTTCGTTAGCCGGGTACTCAGGTGAGGTGCTGGTGTCCGCCACGGCACTAAGCTTTAGTTGCAGGTCAGGGGCAGGCCGCACAGGAGAACGAGGTCGCGATGTCGGAGTTCAGAATCACCCATGAGATCCACGAGGTCCACCCGGACATCCGCGAGAAACTGACCGCCACCACGATCGAAGCGATCAACGAGTCGAGCGGCCGCTCAGCCGAAGATGCCGCCCTGGTACTGCGCAACAGGCTCGGCGAGATCGGCGTCCACATGAGTGAAGAAGCCTGTCTCGCCGCAGTCGAGCGGATCCGCTCCGGCAAGACACTCCGCTTCGAGATCGAGCGCGCGGACGGCACCAGCGCGGTTCACTCAGCTGACTGAAACCCCGTCACTGAATGCCACTGAGTTCGTGCGTGATCAGCGCTGCTGGAACCGCACGATTCTCAAGCGGTCGTACCGCGGAGGTCTGTCGCGGTGAGGAGTGAGAGCAGCCGGATGTCGGCGGCGGCGAGTGCTTCCGGGCCGCCCTGCTCCCGGTTGATCACGCAGAGGGCCTCCCGCACGTCGGCTCCGAGTGCGCGTAGTTCCTTGGTGGACAGGATGATCTGCCCGCCGCTGGTCACCACGTCCTCGATCACTAGGACCCGGCGCCCGGCGACCTCGGCACCCTCCGCGAGGCGGCGCGTCCCGTAGGTCTTGGCTTCCTTCCGGACGAACGCACAAGGCAACCCGGTACGCCGCCCCAACGCCGTGACGACCGGGATCCCACCCAACTCGAGCCCGGCCAGTACTTCGGTCCCGGCCGGAACCAGCGGCACCATCGCCTCGGCAATCGCATCCAGCAGCACCGGATCAGCCTCGAACCGGTATTTGTCGAAGTACTCGTGCGTCGTCACTCCGGATCGAAGCAAGAAGTCGCCACTCAGATACGCAACACCTTGAATCCGCCCCGCCAACTCCGCAGTCTCCACGCCCGCACCCTACCCACCGACATCCACCCAGCCGACCGTCCGCTCAGGCCGAGCGGGGTGGACCGTGCACACGTGCCGGGCGGCGCGGCGCGCGTCATGCCCCACCGCTCCCGGTCAGCCGGCTTTGCGTTCGGAGTGGGGGGTTGCGGGGAGGAGGTGGGGTGGCAGGAGGCGGCGGAAGTCTTCGAGCGGAATGATCGGAACGTCGTACTCGCGGGCCGCCCGGGCCTTGACGGAGAGGCTGTCGACATCAGCCGCCACCAGGAATTTCGTCTCGGGCCCCACCAGCTCCTGCGGTACGAACCCGGCAGCGACCGCACGATCCCACCAGACCTCGCGCGGCTCGACCATGTCGCCCGTGAACACCATCGTGCTGCCGAGCGGAAAGCCCTGCGCTCCAGGTCGGGGCGGCACGACATACCGCCCGCCGCTCGCCTCCAGCAAAGCCTCGTCCACATCCGAAGCCCGATGGCCGAGCATCACCGCGACCCGGTCGAGGTCGCCGCGTTGCTCCGGACTGATCGACCCGTCCCGCCACAGGGCCGACGCCAGCCCTGCTAGGTAGAAACTATGCAGCCGATCCACCTGCAGCCGCGTCAACCCGAGATCGGTCGCCACGTGCACGAGTTGATCGGCCCCCTCGGCGTTGATCTCGCGATCGGCCAGGATCCCGTCGAGCACTGCCAGGTAGGAGTCGGCCTGTGGCGGCTCCGGAACGCGTGGCAGCTGGTCCACCAACCGGCTCATCCACCCGTGCCGACCACCCGCGTGCACCGGCCGCACGGTCGGCGCGACCTCCCCACCGGGCAGATCGGGCCACCTCATCCGGCGCACCTCGTCGTACGCCCATTGCCACGGGGGCGGCGACGGGAACGCCTGCAGGTAGTGGCTGAAGAGTTGAGCGGTGGCGCGGGTGTCCGCAAGCGCCGAGTGCCAGCCCTCGATCGAGATCCCCGCGGCCGAACAGCAGGCGCCGAGCGTGCGTTTGGCGCCCGGGTAGAGATAACCCGCCAGCGCCATCGTGCACATCGAGCGCTCGGTGATCAGCGGTACGTCGAACCCGAGCGCGGCGAACTCGGCCCGGAGGAACCCGAGATCGAACTCCACGTTGTGCCCGACCACCATCCGCCCCGCGAGCAGCCCGGCAAGATGCCGCGCGACATCACCGAACTCCGGCGCCGCCAGCACGTCCGCCGTCAGAATCCCGTGAATATGCTGCGGCCCGAGATCGCGCTGCGGGTTCAGCAACGTGACCCACTCCTGCTCGAACCCACCCCGCTCGTCCAGCAGCACGACGGCGATCTCGATCACCCTGTTCCGCTGCCACGGCAACAGGCCGGTGGTCTCGGTGTCGATGACGGCATACATCCCCGAACGCCTCCTCCTCCACGCGGAATCCCCGGCGCGGAATCCGACCTACCCCCAGCAAATCACGCACCACCGACAATTCCGGCGACGCGCTGTACGCGGCCGCGGGCTGAGTGTCTCCAGCGGCAAGACCTGCTCAGGTGGGGATGTCGATGGCTATTTCTTCGCCGAGGGTTGCGCCGGCTGTGAGGTCCAGGTCGTCGCCGCTCCAGAAGCGGCCGGGGTCGTACCAGTTCGGGCGGCGGCCGGGGAGGAGGAGTCCCATCTCCTCGTACGTCACGGCGACCACCTCGGCGCAGTACGCGGTCTCCAGTTCGAGGTCGCGGTTGCCGCGGCGGAAGTTGGGGATGCGGCCGCGGACCCATCGCGAGGCCAGTCGGGCGGTCGAGGGGAACGGAGTCCCGTCCAGCCGGGCGACAGTTCGCAGTACGGCGTCTTCTGTCTCTCGCGAGATCGGGTGGTTGAGCTGGCGCAACCACGCCTTCTGGCCGTATCTGTTGGTCCAGGTCAGTACTGCGTCGCGCAGGTCGTGCAGCTGCGCTCCACGCTGGTGGTTGCCGGTCCAGGCGTCCGGCAGGGATCGGCCGAGCTCGGCATGCCACAACAGCGGCGGCAGATCGTCGAGCACGACCGCCATTCCGACATGGTTGACCGGGCTGTTGGTCGTCAGCTGGATCGCGCGATCAGCCGCGCTCCCGCCGCGAAACAGCCAAATGTCACCTGTTCGTGTCAGTTCCGTAGCGTCATCCAGCGAAATCCGTGTCTCCACGTCGTTAGATTAGTGCGCATGAAGGTTTGGAAGGTCGTCGGACTGGCCGGACTCGTTGGTGTCGCCGCAACGGGTGTCGTGATCGCGCGGGACGAGCGGAAGCGCCGCTCCTACACGCCGGAAGAGGTACGCGACCGCCTGAAGGCGCGCGTCAAGGAAGCCGCCAACGCCTGACCCGCCTAAAGGTTGTGTAGGGCAACGTCTTTCAGTTGACCCGACTCGATCACGGCGGTCTGGTAAGTGCAGAACGGCTGGCTGCGGCGATCCGTGGGTGAACCGGGGTTGAGTAACCGGAGCCCACGGGGTGTCGTCGTGTCCCAGGGGATGTGGCTGTGCCCGAACACGAGCAGCTCCACGTCCGGATAGGCCCGTTCACAACGCTCCTCGCGACCTTTCGCCGCGCCCGTCTCGTGGACGACGGCAATGGACAACCCGTCGAGCTCTACCCGGGCGACCTCAGGCAAGCGGTCGCGCAGTGCTGGGCCGTCGTTGTTGCCCCAGCACCCGATCAGCCTTTGCGCACGGGACTCCAGTTCGTCGAGCAGGTCGACGCTCACCCAGTCACCGGCGTGGATCACCACGTCGGCCTGGTCGACCGCGTCCCACACGGCCGCGGGCAGCTTCTTCGCCCGCGCCGGCAGATGCGTGTCAGAGATCAGCAGAAGCCGCATGCCCTCACTATGGCAAAGCTGCGATCAGCTCCCTCTCCCGCTCGGCACTGAGCCCTGCCTTCCGCTCGCGGTCCAACCCCAACTCGCGCTCGTAGACCAGCGTGTCCCGCAAGAACTCGGCACGCGGCCGATGCTTCAGCCCGGCCGCCACGGCAGCGGCTCCGCTCCGGCTCGACCACCCTTCGTACCCAGGCTCGGTCATCCACATCGCCAGCGACTCCGGCCCCATGTACTGCTCGACCTTCTGGTCCTCGAGCCACTTCCGCGGCGCCAGCACCACCGGCCCGGTATGACCGCCGATCGTCCGAACCAGCTCGATCCACTCACCGAACGGCACCACCGGCCCGACCGCGTCGAACGTCCCCACCACGCCACCCTCGGCGCAATCCAGCAGCCAGGCCGCCAGATCCCGTACGTCGATCACCGAGGTCGCCAGGTCCGGCGTATCCGGCACCAGCAACGGCTCCGATGGCTCCCGCGCAGCACGAGCCACCCAGGCACCGGCGCGATCGCTCTGGTCGCCCGGCCCGCCGATCAGCCCCGCCCGCGCGATCACCAGGCGATCCCCCACAGCCGCGGTTGACGCGAGCTCACAGGCCACCTTCGCCTCGCCGTACAGCTCCCGATCTGCCACCTCCTGATCAGTTGCTGCCCGCAGCGGCGCGGACTCGTCCGCCCCCGGCGTGTCGAACTTCTCGTACACATTGCCCGTCGACACATAGGTCCAGTGCCTCGCCCGCGGACCGATGGCCTCGAGCGCGCGCCGCACGAATCCGGGCTGCCAGGACACCTCGAACACGGCATCCCAGTCCTGCTCCGGTACGCCGTCGTACGCGTCCGGCCGGCTCCGATCGGTTGCGAGCAAGGTGGCTCCGTCGGCCACCTTGCCGCTCTCGCCCCGGGCCAAACAGGTGACGGCGTGCCCGCGCGCCAGCGCCTGCGTGGCGATCTCACGGCCAAGGAAAGCGGTCCCACCCAGAATCAGAATGTCCACCCGATCAGCCAACCAGGTGACTCGGACAAATCCCACCGGCTTAGCCCAGGGCAGACACTCTTCGTGGCCTGCTGTCGGCGCCGCGTCACCCCATCAAACAAACCCTTGCGGCACAGGGCAAGCAGGAGCACTGTCAGCAAGAGGGGGCCCATTAGCAGGCCCCGGCACAAAGGGGGAATCATGACTGGTTTCGTTCAGATCATCGAATACCGCACGTCCAAGCCGGACGAGGTCGCAGCATTGAGCGAGCAGTTCCGCAAGACTCGCATGGCCGAGGGCGACGGTCCCGCGCCGACGAGAGTGATGGAGTGCGCGGATCGGGACAATCCCGGCCGCTACTTCACCATCGTCGAGTTCGAGTCCTACGAGGCGGCGAAGGAGAACAACGACCGCGCCGACACAGGCGAGTTCGCCGCCAAGATGATGGCGCTGTCCGACGGACAGCCGACCTTCTACGACCTCGATCTGACCCGGACGGAGCAGTTCTCGTAAGCAAGGAGTCGAGCGGACCGGACGCCAGAGGGAGGACGGCGCCCGGCCCGCTCGAGTGTCAGACCAGGTCCGCGGCGCCGGATCCGGTCGTGGTCTCTTCGTCCTGCTCGGGCTCGGGCGCCGCGTGCAGGTCGGGCCAGGGCTGGGGCGGCAGGTCTTGGCGGACCTGGAGCTCCGGATCGGGAGCCTGCTCGGCGTCCAGCCAGACGACCTCGGTCGCGCCGTGATGGCCGTGGATCGCGATCACGGACTCGATGCCGTCCCAGACGGTGGTGGTCGGATAGTCGCCGTACCAGCGGAGCGCGACGGCCCCGTCGGTGAACTCGACGCCCTCCGCGACAGGCCCGGTGCCACTGACACCGGAGACGTCGTGGTGGCGGATCAGCCGGAAACGGCGGGTCATTTCGGTGCTACCTCCCAGAGCCGTTCGCCCGGCAACGCGCGGTCCGGGCCGGGATCGGTGTCGGGGATCGGTTCACTGCTCACGCGGAGGCCGGCGAACCGGCGCGACATGGCTGCTGCGTAACGGTCGGCCAGGTCGGCCTCCGCCCGGTAGTCCGCGACGACGTGGTCCCCGAACCACACTCGTACGCGGCGACGTTTCGGTACTGCGTCTGCCCCAGGACTGGGGTCGGTACTGGAGGGCTCGCCGGACATCAGTGCACCCGGCGCTGTGAAGGCCGGCGGTGGCGCCGGCTTCCTGGTGTTCCCATCAGCGGTATCGAGGAGCTGCGGTTCACTTCGATCACTTCCACTTCCCTGTGGGGATGGGTTCACTCGAGTGACGAGCCCCGCACAGGTTCATGACGCGAAAATCGCAGAAGTTTTTTCGACCGCCTCCGTGATCAGACGACGCCGGTGGAATTCACCCGGCCGAGCCAGCGCTCGCGCCAGGCGACCTTCAGGCGGATCGTGTGAACCGTCGGCTCCCTCCGCATCAGATTCCACTCGACGTTGGCCTGGGTCGACCGGCAGAGCACACTCAGGCGGTCCGGAAGGTCGTCGCCGGCGATATCGGAGGACAACCGGACCGACACCTTGGCCGAGCAGAGCCGGCCGTTCCCCGTCATCCGCGAACGGCAGTAGTCGAGCTGCGCGTGCTCGACGATTTCCGCCTGGAGGAGCTCGTCGAGCACGTCGTCGATGACAAGCAACGAGGTGTCCTCAGCCACCGAACTCTCCCACTGCAACCACAGCGGCCGGTCCTCGAAGTCGCCGTCCGCGGACCAGGCGAAAGGACCGGTGGCGCACATCTGGTAGTCGGCTGCGCGGGGAAGATCCACCGACTCGGTGTTCACGCCGTACCGGGACGCGAGCCAGTGGATCCCGTCCTCCGCGCGCTGGATCCGCTGATCCTCTGTCAGCGGTGCGCCGTCGTCAGTGGGCGGCAGCGGTACGACGAGATTGATGAAGGCGAGTTCCTGGAGAGAGGCGACGGTGACCGCCAGCACGCCGACCCGGCGATCCGCCAGCGCCTTGAGGACCGACGCCGACGAACCGACGCGGGCCGGCCCGACGAACGTCACCAGCAACGCGTGGCGGGGCTGGACGGCCGGCAGGTTCGCGAGTCTCCGCTTCTCCTGATAGACCTCCGCGTCCGGTGCGACTGCCTGTTTCCACTCACCGCGGACCCGTCCGACCCGACGGTCGGCCAGATGAAGCTGGAGACCGTACTCCTGCGCGACCCCGGCCACCGTCGAAATCAGCTTCAGCCGGGCATCACTTTTGTCGCTGTCGACCCCCACCGACAGCCGGACCGCGGCGCCGCGGGAGATCTTCGGCGGTTCGCCGCGCCGATTCGCGAGCCGGGTCCTGAACGGCGCAACCGGCGACTGCAGCATGAGAATCGGCGCCGAGGCGCCGGCGGCCGCGGCGTCCGCCACCTTGGCGAAGATCTCAGTCATCAGCAGCCCGTCGGTACAGTCCGGCGCCCACACGTTCTCGTCGACCGAGAGGAGGAATTCATGATCCCGCGACGAGTCGTACAGGAATCTCGGATTGAGCGACGCCATCCCCTCGAAAGCGAAGCCGCCGCCCGCGAGGGCACTAGGAGTCAGCGGACCAACCCCGGCCATCGTGCTGGCGGGAGACTCCGCGAACCCGGTCTGTAGCCGGAAGCCGGCCGGCGGAAGGTCGAAGGCCAGCGTCTCGCGGCACGGCGAGCCGTTCTGCGAGGGCAGGGCCAGTGGTGGGAGCAGGTGCTCGCGGCCCCGATGCACGATCTGGATGCTGACTGCCGGACCGCCGACGCTGGCGGCCTCCGCAATGACAGTGGCCAGCTCGGCCGGACGCTGGCCCGTCCTAGACATGGCTGCTGTCGCCGATCGTGGAGAACCTCGCCGCAGGTCGGCGACGACTGCGGGGCGCCCGCCGGATCTCTTCGATCAGCCAACGCGGTATTGCGATCTTGTTGGGCACCCGGGATCGCCGCTTATAGGCCTTGATCGTGCCGTCGACCAGGACGAAGACGACCACGACGGCCAGCAGTACGAGGGCGATCGCCACCGGAAGAGCCAGCTCCCGCTCTGAGAGGGTCGACACGGCTAACGCCAGTGCTGCGGACACCGTGACGGCGGCGTACGCGACGTACCGCGAGAAGAGTCGGAGGCGGCCTAGGACCGTCCGGTGGGACGGGATGTCCAGGCGGGACAGCATCAAGCCCGGGACCAGGAGCAAGATCGTCACCAGTGCGTCGGCCGTCCCGAGCGGTATGGCGGTCCCGGCGTTCGCGGGAGGTGGAGAGCCCCGCAGAGCGCCGTACAGGTCTGATGGGCCGATCCTGAGCATTGCGGCCAGCGCGACGACCAGAGCGACTACGGCGAACAGCAGCCGTCCGACGCTCGCGGCGAGCGAGGGCGGGTCGTCGACGAGCGTCGCGTAAACGGTCGTGTCTACTGGCTCCGCGGACTGCAGACTCGAACCGAAAGCCCGGCGACTCCAGTGGGTGTGGCCGGCGTTCTCGCGCGGATCGTTGTCGACGTAGACGTCCAGCTCCAGATCCGCGGCCTCGAACTGCTTGGCCCACTGGCGCAGCCGGGTGGCGTCGATCTTCTCCGTCAGTTCGTCGAGGTTGTCCGTCGTCTCGAGCATGTCGGCGAGCTGCCGCAACCGCTCCACCATGCGCTGCCCCGCACCGATCTCCTCGCAGAGCTCCTCCGCCGTCGCCGGTTGCTCGGGCGGCGGGCGGAATCTGGGCGAACGGTGCGTGAAGGTGCGGTAGCAGGAGCCGATGTAGGCCTGGTAGGCACGGAGGTCGCGGTGCCGTCGCCGCCCGACCTCGGCCGCCCGCGAGACGATCGCTTCCAGCTCCAGCTCGAGGACCGCGGGCGCGGTCTCCTTCAGCAGCTCGTACTGCGTGGCGAGTGCCCGCATATCGCCGACCAGGAGGCGTACGGCATGAGCGTCGTTGTTGCTGATCATCAACAACCGCCTGACTCGCAGTTCCTCCGAGACCTCGACCGTGGCGTGGTAGGAGTTGACGGCACGGGGAATCACCGTCGCGTAGGTGATTGTGAACTCATGCTCCAGCGAGGCCCACGACGGCGGCCGCCACCGTCGCCGGGCCGGCCGGGAATCGGTGACGCCCTCGTCGGCGGGAGCCACCGGTGCGTTCTCGAGGGCGGGAAGCACGGGAGCGTCGTACCGGAGGTGGACGTGGTCGTGCTCGGTGTCGACCTCGACCACCAGGAGATGCTCCGACGACACCATCTCCAGCAGGCTCAGGAGCGGGTTGTCCTTCGACTCGAAGAGCAGATCGATCGCCTTCTGCGCGGTACGCCGGATGTCGCTCGACCGGGTGTCGCCGATGTCCTCGCGCGGTGCGTCAGCGGCGTGACTGCCGTTCTCGATCAGGTTCGTCATCGCGGCCTCGATCAGCCAGCTCGAGCGATATTGGTTGTGCCGCAATTCCTGG
>NZ_DASRXP010000595.1:0-3000 GCF_035687465.1 Kribbella sp. | reverse complement strand
CAGGTGGATCGTAGCGGTGTGCACGCATCACGGTCCAGGCTTCGCCCGGACACCGCATGTTTCTGCCGCTTCAGCCCATCGACACGCACAGGTTATTGCAGGCGAATTCAGTAAAGGTACCCGTCATCCATCAACCGCCTTAGACGGCGGGACCGACGACCTAGACGGCGCCGAGCAGGGTTGTCCGCGTGCACGGCAAGGGCGACAAGGTCGTCCTCGTACCGCTTCCCCCAGCCGTGGGCCGTGCCATCAACGGGCCATCGATGAACGGACCACCGGACCGATCCTGCTGGCCTATCGCGGCACGCGGATGGACCGGCACTGCGCCACCCGGAGACTGCGGCTCCTCGCCGAACATGCAGGTGTCAAGCTGCCCCGGATGCACCACACATGCTCAGACACACTTTTGTCACCACGATGCTCGACGCTGGCGTAGACCTCCGCGACGTATAGATTGCCGCCTGCCACGCCGACCCGCGAACCACTATGCGCTACAACCGAGCTCGCAAGAACCTCGACCGCCATGCCAACTACATCCTGCCCGCGTACATGGCCTCCGGCACCTGACGGATCTTCCGGTCGTGCCTGGGCATGACCCGTTTCGACGGACATCCGAGATCGGGAGCTTGTGCTCCGGAAGGATGTTCATCATGGAGTCCATGGGTAAGAAGAAGCCGCGGCCTCGTCGTTCGTTCACTGCTGAGTTCAAGGCCGAGATCGTGGAGCTGTGTCAGCGCGGCGACCGGTCGGTTGGTCAGGTCGCGAAGGATTTCGATCTGACCGAGACCGCGGTGCGGGAGTGGCTGAAGCAGGCCGAGCGCGATGCCGGCACCGGTGATGGCGGGTTGACCACGAGCGAGAAGGACGAGCTCGCGCAGTTGCGGCGGGAGAACCGCCGGCTGCGTGAGGATGTCGAGATCCTCAAGCGGGCGACGGCTTTCTTCGCGTCAATGCCATGATCTTGGTGTCCGGCGGAGTTCGCTCGTTTCTTCGCTGCCTCGAGTTCGATGGCTTGTCCTCGATGTGCGGCTCCGCCGGGCACCCAGGGCGCGTGGGGATGTGGCTTGATAGGAGCTTGCCATCGTGCTCGATTGAGGCGTGCCCGCCTCGCGCGATCCCGGGGATCCCTTCTTGTTCTCGATGTGAGGAGTTCCTTCGGCATGGTCATGATCGGCACCGATTCCCACAAACGCACCCACACCGTTGTCGCGGTCGACGACGTGGGCCGGCGGCTGGGAGTGAAGACCGTCCGCACCAACAGTGAGGGTCACTTCGAGTTGGTCCGCTGGTCCGCCCAGTTCGATGAGGTCGCCTTCGCGTTAGAGGATTGTCGGCATCTGACCAGACGTCTGGAGGCCGATCTGCTCGCGGCCGGCTGTCGAGTCGTACGGGTTCCGACCAAGCTGATGGCCGGTGCCCGCCGTGCTGCCCGAGAGCCGGGCAAGTCGGACCCGATCGACGCCGAGGCGGTCGCGCTGGCCGCGCTGCGCCACCCTGATCTGCCGGTCGCGGAGCTGGACGGACCGGCGCGTGAGGTGAAGCTGTTGTCGGATCACCGCCGCGACTTGGTCGTCCAACGCACCCGGATCGCCTCCCAGATCAGGTGGTACCTGCACGAACTCGACCCAGACCTGGAGATCCCTCCCGAGGATTCCGGCGGCACTGCGTAGTCGCCGAAGTGTCCGCAGAGCTAGACCGATTCGAAGGCGTCGTAGCCCGGCTGACACGTAATCTGCTCGCCCGCTGCGACGAGCTCAACCACCAGATCAACGCTCTCGAGGCGGAGTTGCGACGCCTGGTGCAGGCCATCGCCCCCGCTTTGTTGGCGATCCCGGGCTGCGGCGTCTTGACCGCCGCGGTGATCATCGGCGAAACCGCCGGCGTGCACCGTTTCCGGGACAAGGACGCCTTCGCCCGATTCACCGGCACCGCACCGGTCCCGGTGTGGTCGGGCGCGAGCGCCGGCAAGGTCCGGCTGAACCGCGGCGGCAACCGTACGATGAACTGCGCCCTGCACATGATCGCGGTCACCCAGGCCCGCGGCATCGGCCCCGGAAAGGCCTACCTGACCAAGCAGCAAGCCCGCGGCAAGGACAAGACCGCAGCCCTGCGGCTGCTGCGCCGCCGGCTCTCCGATGCCGTCTTCACCGCCCTGCGCGCCAACCAGCTGCACGGCACCCAGGCCACATCGCCAGCGGCCATGGCTGCCTGACCGCGAGAGCCGCTTGACATAGGAGCATCAAGGAGACCCGGTGAACTGTTACCCGTTCGTCGAGGCGGAGAAGCAGGGCGACCACAACGTGAAGCGGGCGTGTGAGTTGCTGCAGGTCTCCCGTTCCGCCTACTACGCCGACCGTGTCGGCGGCCCGTCGTTGCACGAGCAGCGCGACGCCGAGCTGACCGGCAAGATCATCGAGATCCACGACGATTCCAGCCAGACCCACGGCTCGCCGCGGGTTCACCACGAACTCCTCGACCAACGCGAGAGATGTTCTCGCAAGCGGGTGGTGCGGCTGATGCAGGCCTCCGGCCGGCGCGGCCGGGTCCCGAGAGGATGGAAGAAGACCACGATCCCTGGACCCGGGCGCCGCGCAACGCCCAGATCTGATCGGCCGCGACTTCGCCGTCGACCCCGACCAGCCGGCCGCGCTGGATACCCGCTGGTGCGGCGACATCACCTACGTCCACACCTGGCAAGGCTGGCTCTACCTGGCCACCGTGATCGACCTCGCGTCGCGCCGGGTGGTCGGCTGGGCGGTTGCGGACCATCTGCGCACCGACCTGGTCGCCGAGGCACTCACCGACGCGGTGAATCGGCGCCGGCCCGCGCCCGGAGTGATATTCCACTCCGATAGGGGCTGCCAGGGCGGATTCAATCGGTCGTCGCAACACCTCGAACATGGAGGTTTGCGATGGGGCAGGGAAAGAAGCAGTTGCCGCAAGCGTCGGAGGGTGCGCGGCGGCAGTGGGCGGCGGATCGAGCGTTGCGACCGCCGATGC